>JANYAX010000008.1 GCA_025361085.1 Candidatus Nomurabacteria bacterium
GCGAGATAAAATTATGACAAAAATTATTTTAAAAAAGTTCATTGTGTTGTTTAGTTTAACTTTTATTTTTACAGGGTTTAATTTTGTTTCTGCAGAAGATATTCATCTTGACTTAATCCCTTGTTATAACAATTCATTAAATAGCGAAGATCTTAAAACTACACCATACTGTGCAATTCTACAATCAGGAATTCCAAATAGTTGGGATTGGAAATGGGAAAACTCTATGGGAGCGTTACTTAATTCTTTAAATGGTGTTTCCGGATACTCTAAAAAAGATGAAAGTAATAATGACGTTTATTATTATTGGAATTGGTCATTAAATTCTAATTCAGAATTTTCAGCACTAAATAAATATGAGTTAAAAAAAGATGATGTTGTCGCTCTTACATTTACTAGTTCTTCCGACTTGGTTGCTCCACAAAACGACACAACTATTAATTTTATTATTGATTCAATCAAAACAGAAGAAGAACCAACTAAAGAAATTCACCACTCATCTCATAGTGGGTCAAGCGGGAGTTCTGTTGCACCAATAGTAATAACTAAAAAAGTTTTTTCAATTCCAAATGCTTTAGAATTTTTATCAAAAAATGAAAATAAAGATGGAGCATTTGGTAATTCACTTTATACAGATTGGGCAGCGATAGGTGTAGTAAAAGCTGGAAGTGAATCTGAGATGTTAAAAAATAAACTCGGTGATTATTTGAAAGCAAATGAATTAAATTCAGAAATTGTAACTGACAACGAGCGTCGCGCCATGGCTCTCATGTCTCTTGGTATAAACCCATATACTGGAACAAAAATGAACTATATTAAAAAAATTATCGATTCTTTTGATGGAACACAAATCGGAGATAAGTCACTTTATAATGATGACATCTTTGCTCTCATTGTTTTATCTCACGCAGGTTATACAGATAAAGATGAAATGATCGCGAAGATTGTTTTTGATGTTATTAAAAATCAATCATTAGACGGTTCATGGGGGAGTGTCGACATGACTTCTGCAGGGATAGAAGCGCTTTCAAATTTTAAAGAAGTAGTTGGTGTTAGTGAAGTAATTAAAAAAGCAGAATCATACTTATTAGTGCAACAAAAAGATGATGGAAGTTTTGGTAATATTTCTTCGACGAGTTGGGCGATTCAAGCATTATCCCTCAATGAATCTTTAAAAATAGAGACAGATAAAGCGATCGACTATTTGGCAGATAAACAATTAGAAGATGGGGGACTGGATCAAGAGAGTATAGAAAATAGAATTTGGACGACGACATATGCGATTCCGGCTGTGCTTAAATTATCATGGAATGAAATTTTAGAATTATTCCCGAGAGAAGAAACAAAAATCTCGAATACAAACGAAGTTATAACTACAAGGGTTGAAACCGTAAATAAGAATAAAGTTGTTGAGAAAAAAGTTCTTCCGAAATTTATAGAAAAAGAGGTAACGGAAGATAATTCACTTACAGCTAGTGCGGGTGGATCAATTACAAATTCAGAAAGCCCAAATACCTCTCGAGAAAGAACATTTTGGCAAAGGGTATCAACACCTTTCAAATGGCTTTTTATTAAGCTTGGTTTTTGATACAATAGTCCTATGCAAACAAAAACAAAATTCGTTATATTTGTAATTATCGTAGTTATTTTAGTGGGGGGGGTAGGTATATATTTTGGCTTAAATACACAAAAACCAAATAGATTAGAAGGTTTTGCTCAGTGTTTGGCATCCTCTGGTGCTCGGTTCTATGGAGCATTTTGGTGCCCACATTGTCAAGAACAAAAAGCAGAATTTGGTAGTTCTGCCAAATATCTTCCATATATAGAGTGTTCTAACCCAGACAATAGCCAAACTCAAATATGTAAAGATAAAAAGATTGAAAGTTACCCAACTTGGATTTTCAAGGATGGGTCAATATTGTCAGGGAAGCAAACACTTCAAACATTAGCAAATAAAACAGCATGTGTGCTGCCTCAATAATATGCCCGCATATGTAGAAATAGTAAATAAAATTCTTGCTGTCGGAACAATTTTCCTTCAGCTAGTTATTATTTTTCTAATTGTTAATTATCTTTTTTTCAGAAGTCGCGAAAATAAAGTTTTGCTCTTCTTTAAGAAATACACTTTCTATTTAGGTTTTCTTATCGCGCTAGGAGCAGTTCTCTTATCACTATTTTATTCAAATGTCGTTGGTTACCCACCATGTGAACTTTGTTGGATTCAAAGAATATTTTTGTATCCGCAGTTGATACTCTTCGGAATGGAATTATACAAAAAAGATCGATCGATTGTCGATTTCAGTATTGCGTTTGCGATTTTGGGTTCAATCACTTCGATATATCACATCTTTGTAGAAAGTGGAGTTACTTCAGGAATCTCTTGTGCTGATCCATCGAACGGGGGAGTCTCTTGTGCTGTTCGCTACATTTATGAATTTGGTTATGTGACGATGCCGATCATGGCACTAACAATGTCTTTATTTATAATTTCAATTCTTTTGAATTATAAATATATAGTTAGAATGAAATAGTACTTTATTCTTTAATAAATTTATTATTTTTTTAAACTATTAAGTCGAAATAGTTTATGTTTATAATATAAAAATAAATTATATGCTTTTCGAAAAAATAGAAAAAGAATCAAAAGATATTGTTTTTGTTTACACAACATGTGCAGGGCTAAATGAAGCAAGAGAGATAGGACTTTCTGCGGTAAACGAAAAGTTGGCAATTTCTGCTGACTATTGGATTATCAATTCAATTTATCCTTGGAAAAATGTTATACAAGAAATAAATCAGTGCATGCTCATGTTTTCTACACAGAAGAATTTGGGCGATAAGCTGATGAAGCACATTGAGTCTGAGCACCCATATAGCGTTCCAATGATTGTGAAGTGTGACACAGCCATGACTAATCAAGAATATTCTTTCTGGGTTGACACAACACTATCTAGCCAAGAAGATTATATGGATCAATCTCAAGCTCAAGAAAAAAAGAAGGAAGAAGAAGCCGGATACAGATATGATAAACTAAAGTAGTTGAGAAATGAGAGCATAACGATTATACGCGACCGTCAAAACGTGTTATGGAATATCAATCACAAACAAAAACATGTCAAAATTGTAAAAAAGACTTCACTATCGAGCCTGATGATTTTTCATTTTACGAAAAAATACAAGTTCCGCCTCCAACTTTTTGCCCAGAATGTCGCAGAAATAGAAGATGGGTCTGGAGAAATGAAAGAACTTATTATAAGCGTAAGTGTGACGCTCCTGGGCATGGTGAAAGTATAATTAGTTTGTACTCTCAAGATTCAAAACATGTT
>JANYAX010000018.1 GCA_025361085.1 Candidatus Nomurabacteria bacterium
GCCTGAATTTCGCCCCGAATCCGCAAGGGAATCCGCCAAAAATGAATCGGAATTTAGCGCGCAAGCGCGCACTGTTTTTTCGCCGAGGAGGAGGTTCGAAATCAGAAGCTAGGAATTTGCTTTGTCCGAAAATACAAAAAGAATTTTTGTGTTGGAAATATTTTTGGTATACTGATATTGCTCACAATTATTATTAGTTAATCAGCAGGAATAGCTACATTGGTAACAATTTGATTAACGTTGAATTGTGAGCACCAGTGTAGCTATTCCTGTTTCAAAAATATTATGCAAAAATTCTTTTTGTATGCTCGCAAGTCAACCGATGTCGAGGATAAGCAGGTGTTATCTATCGAAGCACAACTCACCGAATTGCGGGAGTATGCCAAGCGAGAGAATATCGAAATCTCCGCCGAATTAGTGGAAAAGCAATCTGCTAAAGTTCCAGGTCGTCCTATTTTCAATAAACTACTTGATGATATTGAAAAATTCGGCGGAAGTATTCTCGCATGGCATCCAGATCGTTTGGCCCGCAATTCAGTGGACGGAGGTCGGGTGATTTATCTCCTCGACACAGGGAAACTTGCGAGCCTCAAGTTTCCTACCTTTTGGTGTGATTCCACATCTCAAGGAAAGTTCATGCTCAACATGGCTTTCGGACAAAGCAAATACTATGTAGATTCTCTTTCCGAGAACACGAAGCGTGGACTTCGCCAAAAAGTCCGTAATGGTGACTATCCAAGCCAAGCGCCTGTGGGATATATCAACGACAGCAGAACAAAGTCTATCGTGGTAGACAAGAAAAAATCTCGCGTCATCCGCTTGGCTTTTGAACGATACGTCAAAGGTGGTCAAAGACTGGAAGATATCGCAAACTTTTTGGCGAAGAACGGAGTATCCACGCGTTCCGAAAAGAGAATGTCCAAATCTCGTGCGACTTTCATTCTTTCCAATCCTTTCTACATTGGTTTATTCAAATATGGTGGTGAACGCCACGAAGGAAAGTACGAGCCAATCATTTCAAAGAAACTTTTTGATGAAGCACAGGAAATGCTCAAACTTCGTGGTCAACCTGAACGAAAAGCTAAAAACGAACCACAACCTTTCTGTGGTCTCATTTCCTGTGCTTCATGCGGAATGATGATAACTGGCGAACATAAATTCAAACGGCAGAAAAATGGGAATGTTCACGAGTATACATATTACCGTTGTACCAAAAAGAGAAAAGATTTTGTGTGCAAAGAATCTGCCGTTAGAGAAGAAGAAATGGATCGCCAGTTATCATCTCTCATTCAAAAAGTTTCTTTGCCCAAAGACTGGGCCGAAGAATTAAGTAGTCTTGCTTTGCAAGACTACAAAAATTCCGCCCCGTCTTTGACTGCTAGTGTGAAAGAGAAAGAAACAAGATTGTCGGTCATTTCACAAAAGTTAGAGCGACTTCTTAACGGCTATTTAGATCAAGTAATTGACCAAGACGATTATCGTTTACAAAAAGGAAAGTTGTTATCTTCCAAGAAGTCGCTCGAGGAAGAAATGACCTCTCTTTCACACAAGCAGAATGATTGGCTCGAACCTTTCCAAAATTGGTTAAAAGTCGCACAGAGCTTGGACAAAACCGCTTCTGATTCAGACCTTTTTGCTAAAAAGGTCTGTGCCAAAGAAATCTTTGGCTCGAACCTCCTCCTCGGCGAAAAAACAGTGCGCGCTTGCGCGCTAAATTCCGATTCATTTTTGGCGGATTCCCTTGCGGATTCGGGGCGAAATTCAGGCGAAACACAGTGGGCGTGCCTTCGGCACGCCCACACATCGGCTCGTTCAGAGCCTCTAAGTTCTGTATTAGTGCGCGAGAGAGGACTTGCACCTCCACGTCTTACGACACACGCACCTCAAGCGTGCCTGGCTACTAAGTTACAGCACTCGCGCATATATAGCACTCTATCAAAAAAATCCACTTTTGTGAAATGGATTTTTTTGATAATTATTCTGATTTAACTTCTTCTGGCTCTTCTTTCGAAAGAGTTACACTCTTCAATCTCTTCTTAACTTCTTTAACGGCTTTTGTCCTTATATAGTAGAGCTTACTTCGGCGTGTTTTTGATTTTCGGATAACTTCAATCTTATCAACATTTGGAGAATATAGTGGGAAAATACGTTCTACTCCAACACCTGAGGCCACTTTTCGTATTGTGAATGTTGCTCCACTTTCTGTTCCATGTTTTCGTGAAAGAACAAGACCCTCAAACGCTTGTAAACGAGTTTTTCCCTTTTCTAAAATTTTACTCCATACACGAACAGTATCACCAGCTTTAAAATCAAGCTTTTTTCGGCTCTCTTGTGCAACTGAAGTAAATTGTTTTTTCGTTATTTCCATGGATTCTACTTTATCACATATAGCTATTTTAAGCAAGATTTTATTAAAAAATAAAAGACTCGAAGGTTTTTAGGCCTCAGAGTCTTTACAATAAATTCTACAATTTCTTGAAACCAATACCAGTTCCTGCCGGCCATTCAAAGTCATCATTAACCTCGTACATGTTAATCCCGATATGACTATTGGTTTTACGAGCCGCACGGAAACGATATAGTTCCTTGTCCTCCTTTTTAATCTTCAAAAAGACAACAAATCCGGCTTCATTCTTGTCCACTTCGCCACTTAAAATCGCTTGCCGGATAATAAATAGAGCTTCCAAGGAATCATATATCTTCTGTATTTTTGCTTCCCCGGCCTCTTCTAAAATTTTCTTATTGGAAGTTAAAGGAAGAAGCAATCTATACACACCGACATCGAAATTTTTGTCAATATCAGAGACAGATAGGCCTTGCAATTTCCTACAGATATCGTCATCTATATAAAGATGGAAGTCAATATTTCCAATTCGGTTTTCTCTTTCATAAATTGGTTCAGAAAAATTTTTGATAAATTCTTTCCCAACAGTTGAACCTTCTGGACTTGAACACTTCATTATACCCAGAGAACCAGTTAGTTTAAAAAAAATTGAAGTAAACAAATTTATTTTAACTCCTGATAAACCTCCAACTATCCCCTTTTTAAGCTCATCCCTATTGCTAGGGCTGATCCAGTATTCTATTTTATTCAGAGAAAAATTTGAAATCAGAATATCAGTAATTATTCCAGTGAGTCTCAAGTACTGTTCAAACTTACCATAAATACGTGGTGCCATTTTTTGTTTATTTAAAATTGTTTAAAGATCAAATTTAATTAGCTTTTTACCTTCTCATATTAAAGCATATTTATAAGACATTTGTCAAGCACAACAACTTGAATTATATCCTGAAGTGCAACACCCCAAGCTTCTAATGGTGTCAGCCAATTCAACCTTTTTCTGAGCTAGGCAAGACCTAGCTCAAGTATTCTTTTATCACCTTTTTAAAATCTGTGGGGAGGGGTGATTCAACAGTTTTAAGCTCACCGCTAGGTAAAGCAAAAGTTATAGAAAAAGCGTGGAGTGCCAATCTTTTCATCCCGAGGGCCAAATCTTTCGATCCGCGATAAAGAGGGTCAGAAACTATGGGGTGATTGATAAAGCGCATGTGCACTCTTATCTGGTGGGTACGGCCAGTCTTGGGATAAGCCTCAATATATGAATATTGGTGTTCAACATTTTTCTTCTCAATCCCATTTTGAGTATCAGTAAATTTATTTAAAATAATATATTCAGTGACTGCTTCTTTCAGCGGTTCACGAGCCCCGCGCCCGGCAGTATATGCACGGATATCTTTCTGCGATCGCCCAATAGGAACATTTATCACTCCCCTACCTCCTGTGGCCAGTGAAGCTTTTGGGTCAGACACATATCCATACACAAAAGCCCGATAAACTTTTTTCATTTTATGATTTTGAAATTGTTCTTTGAGAAAAAGAAAAGTTTTTTGATTTTTGGCAACGAGCAAAACACCAGATGTTTCTTTATCTAAACGGTGCACAATCCCTGGACGCAAAATTTTTTCTTTCTTACCACCTTCTTTTTCTATCAACATAGGTTCACCGACATTTTTGATTTTCGGATAATTTAACATTAACCAATCTGCCACTGTATCCATCTCTGTTTTCCCATCAGGGTGTACAGCCATACCAGTCGGTTTGTCTAAAACCAACACATTTTTATCTTCGAAAAGAATTTGTACTTTCATAACTGCATATTATCACACTATTGAAATATATTAAAAATATGATAGTATTAGCTTGTTATAAGATGTTTAATGAAATATAACATGCGCGCTTAGCTCAGTTGGTAGAGCAACTCATTTACACTGAGAAGGTCGGGGGTTCAAGTCCCTCAGCGCGCACAGATAACCCCTGCCCCTGTAGTTCAATGGATAGAACTGCGGACTTCTAAGCCGTCGATGTAGGTTCGATTCCTGCCAGGGGCACCATTAAAAAATCGGCTTCATGCCGATTTTTTAATGGTGCCCCTTGGCACAAAAGTTATATCATATCAGATACTTGGATCTTTGTATTGATGAATTCCATTTTCAATCTCTTTTTCTTTAATCAATTTGCCGGCAAATGAATCATTAACCTTTTTAAATAATTTATCATTTATTAAAACTGACGTTTCTGTAGGTTTTACTTCGGTTTGGAACATTTGTTGATTTTTTATTTCATACAAAAGATATAGACTGAAAACAACAAGCAAAATAATTATCGCAAAAAAAACATATAGCAAATTTCTCCAATGATTATGTGGATTAATTGCTCTAAAAGAAATTGCTGATTTTATTTTATTTTGGATTTCAGGTAAAGATATTTTCATATAATTATTGAGAACTTAAAATATTAAAAGAGATATCAGCTTGCCACGAAGAAGAACCAATCACTTTACCTGATTTAATTTCTTCATTAGAAAGAGGCATGGTTTCTTTATTTATATACATCTGTGTGACATTTACTTGATATGGAATATTTTCCAAAAGTGCGATGGTTTTGGCAACTCCTTGAAAATTCCCAACTATCGACAACTTACAAGATATGACATTTTTCGTTTTAAGAGGAATCTCAATATTTTTTACTAAAACATTCACCCCTGTTCTTATCCCAATATTCTCTAAATACCCGACAAATACATCGATTTCATTCGGATCTACGAAATGGCTATCGATAGAACTCTGTATTGATTTAATTTCCGTTATTTTTTCTGAAAACATTGCAGTGTTTTCTTTTTCTTTCATTTTTTGTTCTAGAGTTGAGAGGACTGCAGAAGTATGCTCATTTTTATTTTTTATAATTTTCAAAAAGAATACAAAAAGGCAAATCACGAGAATTGTTGTAATAATAGAAATTATGAGTATTAAAATTGTTCGTGATTTTTTCATATTAATTATTTAATAATTATTGAGATAGTAAATGGGAGATTGGTTTTTTCGAGGAAATTAGAAATTGGTAAATCAACCTCTGAAAAATTTGGATTGTTATCTAAATTGGTTTTGAAGCTACGCAAAGTATCACGGTTCGTGGCTACCCCATGAATTTCGAGAGACGAAGAACCTAGTATTTTGGTAATTTGTTTATTAAAAAGTATTTGAGAGAAAGTTATACCAGGAGTTTGGCTAGCCAGAATATCATCAATTATTTTATCACTTACTAAATATGGGGCCCCTTCTTTATCTAAAATGCTCAATTTTGAATTGATGTCATTTATAGTTTTATCTATATTATCTGATGATAATTCCCTATTTTCTTTATTAAATATTGCTAGACTATCTTCTACAAACATTTCTTTTGATTGAGAAAGAAAATATGTAGGGAGCAACAAAATAATTGCGATGACACCTACTATCGCGACAAGATTCAAACACATAGTGAAAAATCTCATCCAATATTCTTTTTTAAGAAAAACTTTTTCTTCTTTAGGTAAGATATTTATGACTGATTGAGTTTTGTACATATAACCACCAAGAGCAAGCCCGAGAACTGTCGCATAACTAAGTGATTCTTCAAATGTCATTTCTGGAATTGAATTTTCTGTATTTAAAATATTGACCCAAACATTTGCATTTTCTACTTTTATCTTCATACTTAGTTCTAAATATTCTGCCAAACCAGCCAAGTTGGCATCACCACCACAAAGAATGATGTGATTGATCTGATTGTGCTCTGTGTTATTACTGTTGTGTGTACCCCAATATACATATTGCTTATTTATTTCATCACGTAGTACAGAGAGGCCATTTAGAACAGCCGGGAAAATATCTTCCGCTTTTGAACCTTTATCTATACCATACTCATGTTTCATTTTCTCCGCTTCATCAAAAGACAAAGAGAAATTCTTGGCTATCATATTTGTAAAATCCACACCTCCGAGAGAAAGTGTTGTGGTAAGGAAAACGCGTCCATTATTTGATATTGAAATTCCAGTTTTTGTATCACCGAAGTCAACTATCATGACTGGATTATTATCTCCGACAAGGATAAGAGCTCTCGCTGTGGCCTGAGCTTCAAGTTCAAATGATACTGGAACCAATCCGGCTTTATCAAACACCGATAAATAACTATCCATCGTTGCAGCTGCAATCGCGACAACTTCGACTAAGGTATTTTGATCATCTTCTTTGATAACATCATAGTCGAATAAAGAGTCTGTCGCTTTCAACGGGATATGTTCTTCTATCTGAAGAAGAATCATATCTCGAATATTGTCATTACCTGTTTTGGGAAGAGATAAAGTAAATAAATACATCTGCTCTTCTGGTAAAGACAATCTTATGTAGTGAATTTTTTCTTTATCTTTAATTTTTTTCAGAATTTTAACTAGCTCTTCTTCTTTTTCAATTTTACCAGAAATGACAGCTCCATTTGGAATCATTTCTTTGCCATACTTACCCATACGAAGACCTGCCGAAGTCGCAATGAGTTCTCCATATTTAATAGATTGGTCAGAAATATCGATAGCACAAGTATCCATGGTCAGATACTTTGGTGTTGGGAAATAGTGATTATAAAATCTTTTCATTACAATACTATTATACGATAATAAGTGATTATATAAAAGGTCTTAAACCTTCTTTCTAAATTTTAATCTTATTACTTTAAAAATTATTGGAAGAAATGATACAACAATTATCAAAAAAGCAATTGGTATTATGTATTTGTCTGGATCTGGTATTATCCCGCCCAAGAAATAACCAAGTAACAGCATACAAGAAACCCATAGAACTCCCCCTATAACATTGTATGAAATAAATGATTTATATTTCATTCTTCCTATGCCGGCAACAATCGGTGCAAAAGTTCTAACCATCGGAACAAAGCGTGCCATAATGATCGTCGACTTCCCGTGTTTTTCATAAAAAATTTCTGAGTCATAAAGTCGCTTCTTCTTAAAGAAAAATCCTACATCTCTATCAAATAATTGTCTTCCATATTTTTTACCAGACCAATAACCAACACTATCCCCTGCAATTGCTGCGATTATGCAACAAATCAAGAGTATTTCTATGTTGAAAAATCCTTGCGATGCAAAAATCCCTGCTGTGAAAAGAAGTGAATCTCCTGGAAAGAAAAAACCAAAAAATAATCCAGTTTCTGCGAAGACAATCAGAACAACCCCGATTACTCCAAGCGTTTTAATAATTACTATTGGATCCAATATTCCCATATATTTTGGTGAAGGATAAAAATATTCTAATAATTAATGAGCCCGAACCCCTGGAGGAACTTCGACTTCTGGAACAAGGAAAACCGGCTTGCTAATCCCGAGAGAATCCGAGGAACCATCGACAGCCATAAGCATACCATTACTTTCGACTCCTTTAATTTTTCTTGGTTCTAAATTTACAATGTATAGAACTTGTTTGCCGATGAGTTTTTCAAACTCTGGATAAAATTCATGAATTCCCGAGACAATCTGCCTTAACTTTTTATTCCCCTCTTCATCCGTCTCATTGAAATCGATCATGCATTTCAAAAGCTTGTCGGTTTCTGGCACTGGCTCCACTTCCCTAATCGTCCCCACTCTTATATCCATCTTTTTAAATTCTTCGTAAGATACGTATTCCATTCCGTTAGTATAACATAAAAGAATACCCTTCAAAAAAATTCAAAGTATACCTCACCCCCTTCCCCTCTCCTTACAAAGGAGAGGGGCTAGGCTTGCGTACGCAAGCCAGGGGTGAGGTCTAATATACTTCTTTTTTGTAGCATTCATCACAGTAAATAATCGGAGCTACATCTTTATTATAGATTGTCGAAACACCAACCCCACAACTAGAACAATTCCTTTTTTGCAATTTTGGAACTAGTCTTTTTTCTAAACGTCTTTTATGTCTTATATCAAAACAAACACGAGGAAGCGGTAGATCCATTTTACGATAAAACGAAAGTTCATCAGGAGTAATGCGATAAGCTCCTACAGAATATTGGCTATCTTTTTCACTACAACCAATAGTCTCATTCAAAATAGAATCTCCGATCTCTTCTATTGTCTCAGGCAATAATTCCCCTTCAATCGTTACAGTATAATTCTTTTTCTCTCTATCTTTCCACCTATATCCTTTTGAAATTGCCTCCTCTTTTGTTAGTGGGAAAAAATCAATAGCTGCTGTCTCATTGTAAGCAAAATCTGAAAGTGAATTCGGAAAATGCTCCCCAAACCTATATTCTATTCCTCGAGAATCAACATATGGTATATTTTTCATCTGTTCAATAATCTTTGAAACTAATTTTTCATATTCTTCTTTGGTATATTTTTTATTCAAGATCGAATATTCACCCTTTTTCAAACCTATACAACCAAAACAGTTCCCCGAGCTAACACAAGAATGACAGTAATACAAATCATGAGACCCGATCCAGCATTGAGTGCAAAAAGAGATCCTCGATGAATTTATCCCAACATTTTCTGATTCATAAATTAACTCACAAGAATTTCCCCATTGAAAATAATCCATGCAGTCTTGTGAATCAAAAATTGCAAAAAGATATTTACCATCTTTTACATTTATACACCAAAAAGAATCTTTAACATTTTTTGAATTCGTAAACCAATTACCAGAAATATCTTCAGACTTCAATGAAACAACCGCACGCTGAGGAAACTTCTTTTTAAACTCGTTGAAATCGGCGTGCATCTTTTCTAAACCAGAAACAGAATTTAATTTTAATTCTTTAATTTTTTCTTGATATTCTTCTTTAGAATATTTTTTATTAAAAATATAATACTGTTGATTAATTAAATTTACGCAACCAACACAATTTGAGCAATTACGACAACCATACATAAACGAACAATCACGGCACTCTTTGCTTTCTTGAGAGAATTTCAAATTGTAACTTTTATCACAATCAATACACTCATAACAAATTTCACAATCAGTAATACAAAAACAATCAACACAATTCAAAACATCTTTTGCTATATATATGTACATGGAATCAGTCCCGCGTGTAGTGCGAAAAGCCATGTATGAGTTTTTCATATCATCAACTCGATGAGTATATGGGCTATTTACAGACATCCTCTGTTTAACAAGAGACATTCTAGGCACCTTATTTTGTAACTCCATAAACTGATCAAAAAAGGGCATGGAGAAATCATAGTCTTGCCCATACTGATATGGATCCCATTGATCTCCGTACCAAATGTCTCTGTCATATACAGGGAATTTAGTATCTGTTGGATACATAGAAAAAATATCATCACCAGTAAAATCACATTTCCTTCTATATAGAACTCTTTCATTGGTGCTTGCAAATCTGCGTATCAGTCGACATTCTGGGCAAAAAGTTGGTGCCGGAACCTTAATTTTTTCGTAAAACGAAAAATCGTCCGGCTCAATAGTGAAGTCCTTTTTGCAATTCTGACACTCTTTTTTTTGTGGTTTATACTCCATATATTTTTATTATGAGTTATTTTCCAGAAACTAATTTTCTATCCAAATATCTTTGCAATATTAATGTTGCAGCTTGCGAATCATCTTTTTGCTCAATTATATTTTTTGTTTTTCTTGCCGAAAAAATGTTTTTGGATTTCGGAATGTTTGAATGCATACTTGTCATGAACTCTTTTTCAAAAGAAATCGGTAGGTCGAGTTCCCCTTCTAAATTTCTCTTAAACTCTTCGATACACCCCATTATCTTGTTTGGCTTGCCAGAGAGATCATGAGATTCACCAAGTACGATAGCCGAGACTTCTTCTTCTCCACAAATATTGTGAATTTTATCAACCAACTCAAGATCATTTTTAATTACTTTATATGGGAAAGCCATCCTCCCTTCTTCGTCAGAAAGTGCCAAACCTACCCTTTTCGCCCCATAATCTATACCTAAATATCGCATCCCTAAAGTTTATCATAATTGCCAGAAAAAGATATTATTGATACAATATTATATATGGAAACATTTTTTCAAAATAATATATGGCTTTTTGTTATAAGTATTCTTTGGGTTCTCCCTTGGAAGGGTTACGCACTTTGGACAGCATCACGCAATGACAACAAGAGATGGTTTATCGCCCTCTTGATATTAAACACTTTTGCAATTCTAGATATTTTTTATCTATTCTATGTTGCCAAGAAAAAACCTTCCGATTTCAAACATTTATTCAGAACAAAAATCTAAAACAAAAACAAGGTAGTGCAATTTATGTTCATTTAGTAATTTTTATGGTATACTGGGCGAGTGAAAGAGTGTATTAGAAAGCCGAACACGGAATGTTTTATTTGTAAGACCCCTATTTATAGAAGACCCTCCCAAATCGAGAGAAACAACGGAAGGGTTTTTTGTAAAGTTGATTGTTATGGTATATATTGCAGAAAAGAAGTTTCTTGTGTAATATGTGGGAAATTGATCTTGGCTGGTTTACATAAAAAAACTTGTAGCAGAAGTTGTGCAAACATCCAACGTGCAGGTATCAAATACAAGGTTGGTCGACCTAAAGATAAAGTAAAATCGCAGCAGGCATTGAAAATTCGCCTTTTGGAAATAAGAGGAAAGAGGTGTGAAAAATGTGATTATAAAAAATATCAAATTCTAGAAGTTCACCATAAAGATAGAAACCGAAATAATAGCAATTTAGAAAATTTATTATTAATTTGTCCAAATTGTCACGCAGAGGAACATCTTTTAGAAAAAAGTTGGTTAACAAAAAAATATAATTAAAAAGATAGTCATTACACGGAGGCGTCGCATAGAGGCTTAGTGCATCGGTCTTGAAAACCGAAGTGTCGAAAGGCACCGTGAGTTCGAATCTCACCGCCTCCGCCATTGACAGCTATCACGACATGTGTCGTCGCTAGGTATTTAGAGCTAGCAAAAAAACATTATTTTTTGTTATAATAATTATATGAAAATATTACTCGCTACAAATAATAAAGCAAAAATAGAAAGATTTAAGAGATTAATAAAAGTAATTGATTTAAATATTGAATTACTGTCTCCTTCTGAATTAGGAATTGAAACAATTAATACAGAAGAAAGTGGTAAAACACTGATGGAAAATGCCGAATTAAAAGCCAAAGCATATTTAGGAAAAGTTAATTTTCCAATTTTATCTAATGATACAGGATTCTATGTAGAAGGTGAAGGATTTATTGACGCTCCAAAAAGAAAAGCATTGGAGGGATTAGATGAAAACAATTTATCAGAAGAAGAAATATCAAAAAAACTTTTAAATTTCTGGAAAAACATCGCAAGTAAGTATGGAGGAGAAGTTGATGCAGCTTGGGTGGAAGCTTTTATTCTTTTGTTCCCAAACGGAGAAGTAAAAAAATCTGAATCAAGAAGAGAGGTAATTTTAACAAATAAAGAGTTTGGAACTCCGCATATTCATTTTCCAGTTAGAGCTTTATACTATTCAAAGATAACAAATAAGCCCGCCGCACTGCATACAGAAGAAGATGAAATTATAGAATTAGGTCCAGTTATCGATGCTATGGCTAAAATTTTGAAATAGACCGTTATATTAACGCATTTAGAGCTAGCCTTAAATGCGTTCGAATTTCAAATACCCCGCAGAGTCGTGCTGGGTTATTTTGCATGAGATACGTTATGGTTTATAGAAAAAGAAAAACCTCATTGAGGTTTTTCTTTTAAAAATATTAAATTTTTAATTCGCATCTTCATTTGCACCACCATCAGTATCATTTGCTTCATTTTCTGTCTTATCATTAGCTTTAACGCTTTGCTTATCTTGAATATCTGGTTTTTCAATACCATCCTTGTCTTGAATATTATCAGTATCTAGAGGAGTTTGAATATCTCCTTGAGAAGTATTTATCACTGTTGGTGTCACAGTTCCAGTTTGAACTTGCGCTCGACTTTGAAAAGCGATAGTGCTAACACCACCAATTATAAGACCTAAAACGGCAAGCGAAATACCTACTTTTTTATTTTTTGTCATAAAATAATTTATTTTTAAATTGTAATATCCGACCACTTAAAGTTTAATAAACCCAAATTAGGTCGACGTAAAACCGCATTAATACGGGCTATTAATTCTCCAAAAGAAAATGGTTTTATTAAATAATCATCAGCTCCTAGATTTAAGCCAGTCATTATATCTTGCTTAGTATCTCTGGTGGTCAACATTAAAATAGGAATATTTACATTTTTTTCTCTTAGACTTTTCATTAATGAAAAATTAGCTCTCCAATCTTTACTTGAAAATCTTAATTAATATGCTTTCAGTACTTTAATTATTTGGTTTTAAGTGTTGTGGTAAAATAAATTTTATTCAAAATTCACATTAAAACTATACATTCCCATACCACAAATGCCTTGAAGCGGACCGACTTTGGGAGTTCCGAGGTCAATTACTTCTTCTCCTGTGTTTTTAAGAATTTTTTGAAAACCAATAGAATTTATTCGAAGAGCTGCAGAGCAATCATAAGTGCCATTTGTTTCAACGAGAAGTTTCGTCGGGATTCCGGCTTTGGCGGTCGAGATTCTTGGGAGGTACCCGCCTTTGGCACTGATCGTGACATATTGAATACCATCTTTAATTTCGACATTGTTTAAAACCTGACCGGTGTTCTCATTGTCATTATTTGTTTTTGCATTTTTATCATCACTCTCCTTTTTGCCTCCGATAAAGATAAAACCAAGAGCGATGATAAGCCCGATTGTAATTATTATTAATGGTAATTTATTTTTCATTTTTTTATAAATTAAATAAAGGTTTAATAATTCCTACTCCTGCAAGACCCGACAGAAGCGCAAACAATCCAAGCCCAATCACAACCACGCCAGCAGTTTTGAAAAACAAAGGCGCATGTTTTGAATGAGCAAAAGAAACAGAACCGAAAGATAAAATTGCGAGTACTGGCAATGTTCCAAGCGCAAATGCGAACATTATCAGAAATCCAGATGTGAATGACCCACTAGAAAGTGCCGCTATTTGCATTGACTGTGTGAATCCGCAAGGAAGAAAGAATGTGCCAAGGCCGATCAAAGTCGGAGCCCATGCGGTATTCTCGGCTTTTCTAAAAAACGAAAAGATTCCGCTTGGTAACGTCATTTTATTTTTCTTGAAAATTCCTACCAAATTAAGCCCGAGCAATATCATGACTGTCGAAGCCAGAAGTCCAAGTATAGCCGACAATAAAAAATTTATTCCGATAGCTTCACCAATAAAACCAAGCACCCCACCGAGGATGGCAAAACCCCAAAGACGCCCCGCGTGAAAAAGAAATATCGGTTTTTTGGCTTTTTTACTTCCTTCATCCTGACTTACTTTAGCCGAAAGTGAAAGTATAAGGCCTCCGACAATCGCAAGACACGAAGAAAGCGACGCGATAATGCCGATCAGAAAACTTGTGACTGGAGTCGCTCCTCCACCAATACCTAGATTCAATATCCCCGATTTTTGTAAAAGAAAAAATAACGCTAGAACGACAAGACCGATAGGTATAGCTTTCCAAAGCACGTTATTACTTTCTTCGACTTTTTCTTTTTTATCTACCGAAAGAGTGTAGCCATTCGATTCTATTTTACTATTCAAAATATCAACAATTTCTTCAGCACTTTTTTCGCTTTCTGTTTCTATTTCGACAATTTCTTTTTTTAAATTAACTTTTGCATTTCCAATAAACCCTTGCTCCCCTATAATATCTTCGAGTAAGATTTTACATGATGCACAATGCGTGCCAGACACATGAAATGTATATTTTTTATTTTCCATATTTTATTTAGCGAAATCATACCGCGTAATCGTCCATTAGAACGCGGCTATAATTTTTTCACCTTAATTCTTAATGAGTTCGACACTACCGACACCGATGACATAGCCATTGCAAACCCTGCAAACACTGGGTTTAGTAACCATCCAAATATTGGGAAAAATAATCCTGATGCGAGAGGTATGCCCACAATATTGTAGAAAAACGCCCAGAAAAGATTTTGCTTAATCCCTCGCATTGTCATTTTTGATAATCTGATTGCTTTTACGAGTTTAGAAATATCTCCATGAAGAAGAGTGATCCCCGCCGATTCGATCGCCACATCGGTTCCTGTTCCCATCGCGATTCCCACATCGGCTTGAGCAAGCGCCGGGGCGTCATTCACTCCGTCGCCTGCCATCCCCACAACCCTCCCCTTGCTTTGTAACTCTTTAATCTTTTCTAATTTATCTTTTGGCAACACGTGCGCTACAACTTCATCGATACCAACAAGCTCGGCAATATATTTGGCTGTTTTCTCATCATCACCTGTGATCATCATCACTTTTATTCCAAGTTTATGCAGATCATAAATTGCTTGTTTAGATTCAGTTTTGACTTCATCTGCGACCATCACAAACCCGAGAACTTCATGCTCAGTTGCAAGAATAATTGGAGTTTTTCCTTCTGCTGTATACTTTTCGATTTTGGTTCGATCAAAATTTAACTTCAACTCTTCTATGAGTTTTACGTTCCCGATAAAATATTCAACCCCACCGATCATTCCACGAATTCCATAACCTTCGACGTTTCTGAAATTTAAAACAACTCCGATTGCGATATTTTTTTCTTTAACATAATCAATAATTGCGCGAGCAATCGGGTGTTCTGATTTATTTTCAAGTGATGCGATTATTGAAATAAATTCAACGTCAGAAAACTTTGATGCGTTCTCTATATCTACGAGAGTCGGCTTGCCTTTGGTGATTGTTCCAGTTTTATCGACAATAACAGTATCTACTTTGTGGAGCTTCTCGAGTGTCGCTGCATCTTTAATCAATATTCCTTCTTTAGCTCCCTTACCCACCCCTACAATAATCGCGGTTGGGGTCGCAAGCCCAAGCGCGCAAGGGCAAGCGATCACAAGCACACTCACAAACGAAACTAATCCAAACGATAATGCTTTTGCAAACCCGAGCGTGCCAGTCCCAAGTAGTAACCAAGCGACAAGCGCCACAAAAGCTATAATAAGAACAATCGGCACGAACACAGCCGATATTCTGTCGGCAAGAGCTTGAATTGGTGCCTTACTCCCTTGTGCTTCTTCTACCATTTTTATTATTTGAGAAAGCAAAGTTTCAGAGCCAACTTTCGTCGCCTTGAAAGTGAATGTGCCATTTGTGTTCATCGTTCCAGAAACAACAGAATCATAGATTTTCTTTTCTACTGCCATTGACTCCCCAGTGATCATTGATTCATCGACATATGAAGACCCTTCAACAATAACTCCATCGACGGGAATTTTGGCCCCAGGTTTTACAATAATCAAATCACCATGAATGACTTGATCAATCGGGATTTCGACTTCACTCCCAGCACGAACGACTAGCGCGGTCTTCGCCCCAAGGTTTAAAAGTTTTTCGATGGCATCGCCAGTTTTAATTTTTGATCGTGCTTCCAAATATTTACCCAGAGTGATAAATGTGATAACAACAATCGTCACATCAAAATACGTTGCATCAACATTTAAAAATGCTGAAAGTGATTTTGCAAATGAAAAAATAACAAAACTATAAAAAAAAGCCGATACTGTTCCGAGACCAATGAGCGTATCCATATTGGCTTTGCCATAACGAAGAAAACGATACAGCCCTAGCAAGTATGGCTTCCCTACTACGAACAATGTATATGTCGCCATCAGAGGCAACAAGTGACTAAATAACTGTTTCAAAGTATCGCTCATCATCGGGACGATTTTGTATAATGACAAAATATCCCAAGCCATCACTAAAATACTTACCAATGCAAGCGGTATCGCCGAGATCAATTTCTTTTTCATATCTTTGAGTTCTTCCAGTTTTTCATTTTTCGATTGGCCTATACCCATGTGAGCTCTGTGTTCATCTTCAGACATTCCCATACTTTCGGCTGTTTCGGTAATAAGAGAATATCCTAGGTGTTCAATTTTTTTTGATAGTTTTTCAGGGCTTGTTTTTGTCTCATCAAAAACAACTTTCGTCGTCTCGGTTCCATAATTTACTTCGGCAGAAGAAACACCTTCAGCCTTCTTGAAAGTTCTTTCGATTATCCCTGCGCACGACGCGCAGTGCATCCCTTTTATTTTGTATATTTTATTTATCATTAGTTATATTTAATTTAAAAGCGCAGCAAATTATTTTATAAAAAAATGTCTGGCACCGGCTCCCGTCCCCCTCGTCCGAGGACTTTTTTTAGAATATAATTTGCGAAGCGTTTGAGAAGAGCTATTTTAATGAAAAAAATTACTCTACTTTCTTTTCAGACCGTAAACTTTTAATATTTCCTTTGTCGCTTTATCGGTCTGCCCCTTTTGAATTTGGTGCACTAGGCATGTGCCTAGGTGGCTTTCCATCAAAGCATCTTCAACGCCCGACAACGCCTGCTTCACAGCCGAAGTCTGAGTGATAACGTCAATGCAATATTTATCATTTTCAATCATTTCTTGTAACCCCCTGACCTGCCCCTCAATAATCTTTAATCTACGCACTAATTTTTGTTTATTTGTGGTCATAATGATATGATATACCCCCTAGGGGTATATGTCAACAACTAATTGCTTTGTTTTTTTGTATTAAGTGGTAAAATATTGATATGGAAGAAATAAAAATAAATGAAATAGAGTGGTCAGTCCCTGAATACTCTCACAAAGAACGTAACAACGACTGGTTTTGGACAATCGGGCTTGTGACGTTAGTCGCTTGTGGCATTGCTATATGGTTCCACAATTTTGTATTTGCTATATTCCTTTTGATATCAGGAGGGTGTTTGATTATGTTCACAATGCGACCTCCGCAAGATGTCACTTACATAATCGAAACAAAAGGTCTCTCAATGGGGAAAGATTTGCATGAGTGGAAAAAAATAAAAAGTTTCAATATAAAAAATGAAGAGAAAGATGCAATGGCGAAACTTTTGATCGAAACAAGCAAACACTTCCTCCCTATTTACACTATCCCCCTCCCCAAAGAAAATGTAGAAAAAGTAAAAGAAACACTCTTGAAAGTCACCACCCGTTCAGAAATCAACGAATCACAATCAATGCTCTTCATGGAAAAATTAGGATTTTAAAAAATAGAATTAGCCCCGCGGCCTAGGCCGTGGGGCTAATTCATTATAGGAATCTTGTCACGTCTGACAAAAGCGTTCCGCTATTCAAATGTTCTTGTATTGGTTTCGGTAAAATTATTATTTCATCGTTAGCCTTTGCCCAACAAATATCATTAAATTCAAAACTGTGCGTTCCGCTCAAGTTTTTTTCATCCAAGTAATCAGCTCCATTTAAAACTTCAAAAAAGAATTCAATCAATTGGTTCTCTTCCTTTTCTACAAAATTATTTGTAAACAACAACCTCCCTATCTGTGGTCGAACGCCCAACTCTTCAATAATTTCTCTTTCAATACATTCATGTATAGTCTCACCAAATTCCAGTTTTCCACCCGGAAGAGCGTAAAAATCATTCCCGCGCATTTTCATGACCAAAAGTTTATTTTCGTGTAAGATGATAGCCCGACAACAAACTATTATTTTTTTATCCATGTGATCCCGGTAGGAATCGAACCTACATCATAACTTCCGCAAAGTTACGTCCTATCCATTGAACGACGGGACCAATACGTTATTAATCTACAATAAATAGCGCTGAATCGCAAGTTTTATTTCCCCTCGGCCCAGTTTTTGATTTGTTTGTAGGTGGCTTCGCCACAGATTGTTTTGCCGGTTTTTTGGTTTAAGAAAAAGGGTACTCCCCCACAAGCGTCGTCACCGATATCAAGCCCATCGAGGAGTGCGTCATTTTCTTTATTGTGCCAGACTTCTACTTTTTTTATTTCAACTCCCTCATTTATAAGCTTATCGACGTGTTTCTCAACATCTATACAATGTGGACATTCTAACCCGTAAAAAAATAATATTTCGTTTTCCATAATTTAATTATACTATGAAAATAAAAAACAACTAGGACTTACCTCGGGAGCACTTGAGGAAAGACCTAGTTGTTTTTTATTTTGTCATTTTTGAAAGTCTTGATTTTTTGCGAGAAGCAGTATTTTTCTTGATAACTCCTCTCTTTGCAGCTTTATCTATAACACTGTAAGCTTCTGGGAGTAATTTCTTTGCTTCGTCTTTATTCTTTTCTTTGACCAACTTTTCAATCTTCTTAACCGTTTCTTTTATATTCTTCTTGTTGCGATCATTGGCTGCCTTTTTGACAAGCGAACCACGTAACGCCTTTTTTGCTGATTTTGTTATTGGCATAATGTTGATATATATTTAATAATTTTTGACTGAGACTATTCTACAATACCAGAAATGGCAGAAAAAGTAAACAAACCCCTCCTGCCTCCCCTTGTCAGGGGAGTTGAACCCCTCCTGATAAGGAGGGGTTGGGGAGGTTTCCATGTTATACTATAACTATGATTGCTAGATTAGAAGGAATAATAGTTTATTCGACTGATAAATATATGATTATTGATGTTTCTGGAGTTGGGTACAAAGTTAATGTTACAAGTGAGACCCTGACGTCTTCGTTATTGGGAGATCACGTCTCTTTTTGGATCCATACAGCGGTTCGAGAGAATTCTATAGATTTATATGGCTTCAAAAATACAAATGAAATGTCATTTTTTGAACTACTCCTCGATGTCTCAGGAATCGGGCCACGATCGGCACTTTCGATTCTTGCTATTGCCTCTATCGATACACTAAAGAGAGCAATCGCCACTGGAGATACTGGGTACCTAAACAAAGTTTCTGGGATTGGAAAGAAGACTGCAGAAAAAATAATTATCGAACTTCGTGACAAGTTACAGGATTACAAGAGTGACGGAGAGCCGGGACTACTTCGTGATGAAAGCGATATTCTCGAAGCACTCAAATCTCTCGGCTATTCACAAAACGAAGCTCGTGATGCACTCAAACAAGTTCCACCCACTACTATCGGGACAAATGCTCGTATCAAGGAGGCATTGCAAGTATTGGGTAAAAGATAAAGCCATGCCTGAATTACCTGAAGTCACCACAACAGTAAACGGATTACAAAAAGTCCTTCCTGAGCTTATTATTTCTAATGTTTGGACAGATCTTTCAAAGAAGAACCAACCGATAAAACAATTCAAAGAAACAATAAAAGATGAAAGGTTTTTTAAAGAATTCAAAAAACTTGTTACCGGGAGTAAAGTGATCAAAGTAAAAAGAAGAGCAAAAAACATTTTGATAAATATCTCGGGTAACTATACCATACTGATCCATTTAAAAATGACAGGTCATCTTTTGTTTGGTAAATATGTTTTTGATAAAAAAAATAATAAATGGTTACCAGATAAGAATGAAAGAGAATCGTTATTTGACCCATATAATCGATTTATCCATGTTATTTTTGCTTTTTCAAATGGCAAACATTTAGCATTTTGTGACTCACGAAAGTTTGGGAAGGTAACACTCTTAAAAACTAGCGATATAGAAAAGCTACACTTCGAGAAGACTGGGCCCGAGCCACTTGAAAAGTCGTTCACTCTGACAAGTTTCAAATCTCGCTTACTTCTAAAACCGAATTGGAAAATAAAAACTGTTTTGATGGATCAAACTATTATTGCAGGGATTGGGAATATATATTCAGATGAAATGCTTTGGCTCGCTGGTATTCATCCTGAATCAAATCCCAAAAATGTGCCGACCGATAAACTCTCGAAACTTTATACTTCGATGAAAAAAGTCCTCACAAAAGGCATAGATTTCGGTGGGGATTCTATGTCTGACTATAGAAATATACATGGCGAAAGAGGAAATTTTCAAAATGAACATAATGTTTATAGAAAGAAAAATACCAAGTGTGGTAAAAGAGGTTGTAGTGGTGTTATAATGAGAAAAGTTATCAATGGGCGTAGTGCGCATTTTTGCAACGTTCATCAAAAATTATTTCATTAAAAAGACTTGTCCCGTTAGAAGTCATATATGTTATATTATCTACGGGAAATTTTGTTAAGAAAATAATTAGGTTTCGATTTTATTAATTAATTTTATGTATGTCTTGTAATCAAGACAACTTTTAATGGGATGGCAGAAAAATCAAAAGATAAAAAAGACGATAAAAAACATCATCACAATAAAGGAGGAATGAATTTCGGAATGGAAGTAATTATTTTTATTGTTGTTGTATTTATAATCTGGATACTAGCAGGAGGGGCAAAACAACCAGAACCACAAAGCCCATTGCTTGTACCAGATACAAACACTCCTCTATCACCTCTCGGTAATACTAATTAGGTCTAAGTATTCCAAATAGTGCTATCCCACAAGCGACTGAAACATTCAGAGATTCTTTTTTGCCGTGCATAGGTATTTCGGCAATGACATCACATTTGTCTAAAACCTTTTTATCGAGACCTAAAACTTCTGGCCCCATAATGATAGCAACTTTATTCGCAATTTTTATTTTACGATAATCTATCGCCTTTTTATCTTGCTCAATAGCAATAATTTGATAGCCGTCTTTTTTAAGACTGTTAATAAGAGGAGCGACTTTTTCTTTATATCCCCATGGGATCCAAGTTTCTGCACCGAGTGCACTTTTGGCAATATCTTTCTGAATTCTTCCAAATTTGTCTGTCGGTCTTGGTGTCCACCCCGTCAAATATATTTTTGAAATCCCGACCGCATCAGCAGTTCGAAAAATCGCGCCAACATTTATAGCCGAACGAATATCAGGAAGAATTAAAATACTTTCAACTCCATTTTTCATCTCCCCATTCTAGCATTTTAATTAATATTAAAATTGTTGACAAATACTACTTATTTTGTTATAATATAGATAAATAATTAAAACCAAAAACGCATTCTTATGGAAAAAAGTCCAAAATTGGGAAAAACCCCAAGTTGTACTCAGGATGAAATCAATACTATCCTGAAAAAATGGGGAAGTTCGATAGTGGGTCATATGATTGTCCCCAGGGTTAAGAGAACCTTCATGTCAATGGAAATCGTGAATCGAGAGTCTTTTGATGAAATGTCAGTTTTTTTCAAAGAAGAAAAGTACTCTAACCGAAAATTATTCGACATTGAGATGTTTGAATCGGGCCACTTAATAAGGGTGCTGTTCTTCTATAATGAAACCGACAAAAATGAAATAGCAGAAATGTTGTCGGGTGTAAAAAATAAAAAGAAGAAGACATCAGTAAGCCATGAACAGCTGAAAGTAAAAGACGCTTTAATTGTGGAAGTTGTGATTATCCCCGTTGAAGAACCAATTGTGGAGGAAATCATAATGACACCTGCAGAGGAACCAATCGTGGAGATAATCTCTGAAGAACCTGCAATTGAAACAGTTGGAAAAGAGGAATTGGTAATACCCCCTTCCCCCGAGAAAAGAAAAAGGCGAGAGCCAAAGCGAAAACAGCGAGTGTCTCCTGTAAAACTATTACTTCTTGGGAATTCATCACCCAGAGTGGTGAACGGAATCAAGATAAGATTTCCAAGATGCGCATAAAAAAGGAAGCCGTGGAGATAATCCACGGCTTTATTTTTTATGCACAAAATTGTTTTAAACCCTTCAAAGCAACCTTGGAATATTGAAGCTTTTTGAGAGCGCGAACCTTTATTTGTTTGACTCTTTCTTTTGTCAGATTCAAATCAAAAGCTATATCTTCCAAACATTGCTCTTGCTGACCGAGAACACCATAGCATCGACACAAAATATATGCAGATCTCACTCTGGCAATAATACTTTTCACTTCTCTTTCTTCCAGATTGAAATCTGACATAATCTGCTTAATGTTCTGTTTCTTGACGGGATTTATTCCGAAGTATCTAAAGAAAATTTTGTAACAATCACCGTTGCAACAAAAGACAGTATCGAGCACGGTCTTCAAATTAACAACCAATGATTCTTTTCTCAACAAATTAGATTCGGGACTTAAAGATTCTTTGTCTTCAATAACAGATAGTAAATTCCCGCTGTCTTCTTCGTCAGAAAATTTCTTGTCGAGAGAAAGTGCCCTTTCTCCCATTCCTTCAATAGAAGAAATCTCATCTTCATCTTTCTCTAATAAATCGGCTAACTCCCAATTATCTGGGTAACGACTTTTTTCCTGAAAAAATTTTTCTTTTTGACGCCCAACTTGGTTAATTAGAGAAATCTTATTTAAGGGAAGTCTAACTATTCTGGCCTGTTGTGCCAAAGCTTGCAAAATAGATTGGCGAATCCACCAAACGGCATAGGAAATGAATTTGAACCCTCTGGTTTCGTCAAATCTTTTAGCCGCCGTGATAAGCCCAATATTCCCTTCATTTATGAGATCAGGCAAACTAAGGCCTTGGTTCTGGTATTGTTTCGCAACAGATACAACAAAACGTAGGTTTGCTTGTATCATCTTTCCGAGAGCCCGTTCGTCACCAGCTTTTATGCGCACTGCTAGTTCAACTTCTTTCTCAGGGGCGATAAGCACACTACATTCTTTTATCTCTTGAAGATACGTGTCTAAAGAATTATCACGACTTGTGATCTTCTTGGTTATTTTTAATTGTCTCATAGCTATGGTTTTTAAGGTTTTTCTTATTTATACCACAACAGTAACAAAATATATACTGTTGATTTTATCCCATAAATATGGTATTTTTGATAAATCGTGCAATATATCCGCTCGTAGCTCAGTTGGTAGAGCAGCTCCCTTTTAAGGAGATGGTCGTAGGTTCGATTCCTACCGAGCGGACAATAATAAAAGCCTTAAGAAATTAAGGTTTTTATTATTGTCCGCTCGAGCAAGAGAACTGCTTCTCTTGAGTGTAGGCCTTCGGCTCTGAGAGCTCAGGTTCGATGAGAATCGAAAACCTTTTCCACATGAGTGTACTCGCGAATGGAAAAGGTGTACTGAACCTGTAAGCTTCGATAAGCGTACTCGCGGTCCTGCCAAACTTTTATGGAAAATTTGGGTTTATTGGTATAATTACATTATGCAACTAGAAACAAAAAGACTAATTTTAAGGGAACCAAAAATCAAAGACTGGAAAGATATCGTGGAAGGAATTGGAGATTATGACGTTGCTAAAATGATGGTAAGCGTTCCCTATCCATATGCCAAAAAAGATGCTCTGTGGTTTATTAAATTAAAAATAAAGGAACTAAAAAAGAAAGAACCGAATGCTTACTTATTTTTTATTGAATTAAAATCAGAAAAGAAAGTTATTGGAGCAATTGAGGTTTTCAAAATTGATAGATTTCATGGAACCGGAGAAACAGGTTCGTGGATTAATAAGAAATACTGGAGGAATGGATACATAACTGAAGCCAAAATAGCCCTCAACGATTTCGCATTTAATAAAATTAAGTTAAGAAGATTAGATTCTCCTATTTTTAAAGATAATATAGCTTCAAATGCTACTCAAATTAAAATGGGTTATGTTTTAGAGGGAGTGATGAGAAAAGTACATCGCAGTAAGGCAACAGGTAAAATCCATGATATAAATATGTATGGCCTCTTAAAAGAGGATTGGAAGAAAAAAAGAATTAGTTTAATAAAAGAATAATTTAAGAATCTCAACTTTCTGATATAATAAAAATATGAATGAAAACATAGAAATATATGATCTAAATAATAATTTTATTTCGAATCAAAATAGAAAAGAATTTTATGATGAGACCAAAAAGGAATTTATGCAAAATGGTTCAATATCTAAAAAGGTTAAAACTATTCGTGTTTTACTAATGAACTCATTAGGAAGAATATATTTACAGAAAAGAAGTCCACTAAAAACTGAAAACTCAAATATGTATGATAAAACAGTAGGAGGACACGTTGCTGCTGGTAGTAGCTTTGAGTTGACTACCGTAAAGGAGTGCGCGGAAGAATTGGGTTTTCCGTCTACTATTGTTTCAGAAGATGAATTTGAAACCGCGATTAGCTCAATAGATTTAAAAATAATTGCGATATTAAAAAAAGTTGATTACATACAAGATTTTCAATCAGTTAGAATTTTAAAAGATAAAAATAAGTTCGTTCAACCATATATGACCGAAATATATATTGGTTATTATGATGGACCTGTTAGATTTGCCGACGGAGAAAGTAGCGGGATAGAAACATTCTCGATAGAAGAAATTAAAAATGAAATTGCTCAAAATCCTAGCAAGTTTACAGAGGACATAAAATTTATGATAGAAGAATACTATAGTCTTTTATTGCCTGTTGTTAAATAATCTTCTTCAACATTATAAAATAATACCCGTTAAAATACATAGGACGGTCCTATGTATTTTAACTTTTTATGACAATCCTTTATTGATGTAGATAGGATAAAATAGGGGGTATTTGAACTTCTAATTTACTTCTAATTTTAGTATAATTAGAAGATTGTTAATAATATGCTTTAATATAAGGATATTTTGCGGGTATTGCTAATTTACTTCTAATTTTGCTATAATTAGAAGTAACAAAATATATAATTATGAAAATACAAAAAGCACCAAATTGGAAAGATTACATAACAAAAGAAGATTTTTTAGAGAAAGCACTCTCCTCTTCTGAACTGAGAGCATTACAGAAAAAGGCCCAAAAAGATTACATGTACTGGGATACTTTCAAGTATCAAAACATGCCCGGCAACTTTTCATCAGAAGAGGCTTGGGCATTTGTAAAACTAGAAAGAATTGGTCTATACCAAGAAACCCCTGTTAAGTCTACTAATGCAAAGAAATTTCAACTAGCAATCACAAACACATTAAGTCAAAAGCTAAATTTTATTGATACAAATGCCTCAGGATTGAAGATGAACAAGATTTCCGAAGCTCAAAAAAATAAATTTATATTAACTGGTTTAACAGAAGAAGCTATCGCAACCAGCCAACTCGAGGGTGCAAATACTACAAGAAAGATTGCAAAAGAAATGTTAGCTTCACAGAGAAAACCAAGAACAAGGGATGAGCAAATGATAATAAACAGTTATCAAATGATGCAAAAACTAATCACATGGAAAGATTTAGATTTGAGCGAAGAAATGCTTTTAGAAATACAAACTATAGTTACAGAAAAAACACTTGATGACGTAAAAGATCAGGGAAGATTCAGAAATGATAATGATGATATCGTTGTAAAAGACAGAACAACAGATGAAGTAGTTCATACACCACCCAAAGAGAAAGAAATGCTTTCGGAATTAAAAGAATTGATTGAATTTGCCAACAAAAAAGAAGGGGATGATTGTGAAGATTTCATACACCCAGTTATTAAGGCCACCATTTTGCATTTCTGGGTTGCATATTTGCACCCCTTTGTCGATGGGAATGGAAGAACAGCCAGGGCTGTATTTTATTGGTATTTATTAAAACACAATTATTGGCTTGTTGAATATTTAACAATATCAAGAGCTATAATCCACTCTAGGAAAAAATATGATAATGCATTTATTTATTCAGAAAGTGAAAATGATTTAACTTATTTTGCTTTTTACATAGCTGATTCATTTAAAACAGCGATTGTAAAATTTATAGATTATTTCAATGAAAAAATTCAAGAAATTGAAGAATTCAAAAAAGTTGCTGACAAATTGGAAAATTACAATCCTAGACAAATTGCTCTGTTAAATTATTTTTTAGAAAAAAGTAATTATTCACCAGCAGAAGTTAAAATACACCAAGCAAGACACGGTGTATCTCACCAAACGGCTAGCAACGATTTAATTGAACTTGTTCAAAAAGGATTATTGACTAAGATTGCAAACAAAAGAAAACATATATATATGCCAAATATTGAAAAAATTAAAAAACTACTAGGTAAAACAAAAAATATCTCTTAATTTACAAAGGTTTTATAGGTATTCTTTAGGTTATCCCCACCCTCATAGTATTTTCCAATCCCTAATTTACACCCAAATCATATCATATTTTACTAATCTCCTTAAATAATTTTGTCCTCATTTCGTGTACTTTTTCCGCTTCCTCAAAATGAGTTTTCGACCTCGATATTTTTTCTAATGATTCTTTTGTAATTCCTTCTTTTAAATATTTCTCACAATCAGGTAATGAAAGAAGTTTTTGTATTGGTGTCATATATGTCTCATATTTCTTTTTAATCTTTCCTCTATCATCTACATAATCAGTTGCAAAACCACAATATCGATGAAAATTTATATATGGATTTAAATATTCTTCGTAAAAGTAATTAACCCTATCTGCGTGTCTCTTTGGTATATGAGAGTATCCCATATACTTTCTAATTATCGACCCATTCTTTCCTTCATTCAAAGCATTATCTTCACTATGTCTTGACCTAGATTTTGTTTGATCAATTACCATTTTTTTTAATAATCCTGCCACCTGATAATTTATATATTCGCTTCCGTTATCAGAATGAAATTCAAATATTTTAAAAGGGAAAGTATTCAATAATTTCTCTAGTAATGGAAGGAGAAAATACTCACTAATTCCTTCTACACAACCTACATATTCAATCTGTGTTACTTCATCAATCAGATTGATATGATATACCCCCTTTTCTTTGTCCAAATCTCCCTGATGTACCGAATCCACCCTTATATACCCAGTCTTTCCAAATGGTTCTGGTTTCTTCCTTATACCTATATCTCTTTGTACTGGATTAGTTTTTGTGTAATACAAAGACCTAGTTTCATACACATGAGTCTTCTTTAGATTATACAAATGGGATACTGAAATCTTTGCTAATTTTTCAAATCTTAAATCATTAAAATCTTTGTACATACTTTTACACATTTCTTTTATTGCTCTTCCGTTTTGATTCAATGTTACATTTGATACTTTTGCCAGAAGAGAAATATCAGAAGGTTGGTAGAAAGTTTGAAAATTATTTTGTGTTCTTTCTTTTACAAATATCTTTCCAAACTTTCTTTTTCTTGCAATTAATTTATCAACTGAATCATCAGCATATCCAGTCATATTAACAATATACTTTTTAACTATACCTTTATCCTTCTTTTCTAAAGAAAAGTATTTAAATTTCCCTAATGTTTTATTAACCCACTCATATGTTTCGACCTTACTACTGTTACTTTTAAATTTGGCACTATTTGAAAGTTTTGAAAACTCCTTAAGTTGTGTCACACTTGTTAAATGATCATCTATTATGTCCATAGTCATATATTGATATGATACATTGATTCATTGTTTTAGGAGCCCTTTTGGGCTCCTTTTACGTTGGAATCCATTTTCATTTGGGTGTAAATGTGCGTTGGACAAGACTAGTGGTTGCAAAATAATGCTTTTTCTGGTATTATAGTTTTACGTTCCGTGAGGGATTTTTTGTTTTAAAATACCCTTGTAAATAAGCTGGAATGCTTAAAAACGGAGCATTATTAAAGACACATCTCTGTCGAAAGAGGTGAATTAATCATAAAGCCACCAAAGTATCTATTACTTTAGTGAGACAAATAAATATGAGTACACAAAGTCAAGTAGAAGAAATGTTTCGTTCAGGTGTTCATTACGGATATTCAAAAAGCCGTAGACACCCATCTGTTTCCCAATATGTTTTCGCCACAAAGAATGGCGTAGATATTATTAATATAGAAAAAACTCAAGAACTTTTTGAAAAAGCTCTTGTCGAAGTATCAAAACTAGCCGCAAGCGGAAAGACAATATTGTTCGTAGGAACAAAGCCAGAAGCACGTCAGCAAATAATTGAGACTGCTCTTTCCCTCAACATGCCATACGTCGGCGAACGTTGGGTTGGTGGAGCTCTTACAAATTTCTCTGAAATAAAAAAAAGAATTGTTAAACTATTGGATTTAAGAGATCAAAAAGAAAAAGGCGGTCTTGAAAAATACACAAAAAAAGAAAATCTTTTAATAAATAAAGAAATGGAAGATATGACAAGAAACTTCCAAGGCCTAGTAGGGATAACAAAAACACCAGATGCAATTTTTGTCGTTGACCCAAAAAAAGAACACATAGCAGTGACTGAAGCTAAAAAAATGGGGTTACAAATTATTGCCCTTATGAATACTGATTGCAATCTAAAGCAAGTACAATTTCCTATTGTTGCAAATGACGCTTCAATTTCAAGTATTACTTTCTTCTTAAATAAAATAAAAGAAGCATATAATACTGGAGCAAATGGTGCGCAAACAGTTACAAAATAATTAAAAATAATTTACGCCAAGACGTAAATACGACTTTGGCGAATAAAAATATGTCTATAAAAATAACAGCGGAATTAGTCAAAGAATTAAGAGAAGCTACTGGAGTTTCTGTGATGCAATGTAAAAATGCATTAGAGGAAGCTGAAGGAGATATGGAAAAAGCTCTCATAATCTTGAAAAAGAAATCAAGTAATATTGCCATGAAAAAAGCTGACCGTAATGCAAAAGACGGCATGGTAGTAGTAAAAGAAAACGGAAATAAAACATTATTGCTTGTTCTTCGGACTGAGACAGATTTCGTTGCAAAAAATGCTGATTTTATAGACTTGGCAAATAAGCTCGCTGATATAGCAATAAACGAAGGAATCGATAAGATGATGGCTCAATCACTTGATTTGATCAACGTCACTGTCCAAAAAGTTGGAGAAAAAATTGAACTCGGAGAAGTCAAAGAAGTTATCGGAGAAGTTATTGGCAATTATATTCACAACAATAAAAGTGCAGTCGTCGTTTCCCTTTCCACTGGGACAAAAGAATTGGCTCGTGATATCGCAATGCACATCGCGGCTATGAAGCCAGCTTTTACAAATCCTGAAGACATCACCGAAGAAGATAGAAAAAAAGTTATCGAAGTTTTTGAAAAAGAAGTAGCAGAATCAGACAAGCCGGAAGAAATTAAAAAGAAAATGCTTGAAGGAAAAATCTCAACTTATTTCAAAGAACAAACTCTCATGGATCAATTCTTTATAAAAAATCCTGAAATTACAGTTGGAACACTTCTAAAGAATAGCAATGCAAAATTGGTGTCATTTGTGCATGAGTCAATAATGTAATATGGGAATAATAATAATCCTTTTTTTAATAGCAACAATTCTAGCTTACCTGATGCTCTCATATAGAGCTTGGGAAATAAAAGTATTGAGAGAAGAACCATCAATACCAAGAAGTAAAATCATCCCGGAGATGTATTTTCGACATTTGGAAAAAATTATGCTACATTTAGCTAAACATATTATTCAATGGGTTGTATTGATGGTTGTAAAGGGTTTGTTTATCATTACAACAAAGACAAAAAAATGGATTGGTATGAATTGGCCAAAAGTGTATAGTTTCTTCAGTAAGAAAAATGGAGAACCTGATCCTCTCCAGAAACCTTCATTTGTCCGCCGTGCGGTGCTTGAATCCAAAATGAAGATAAGAAGAATAAAGGAAAAGGTCAAACATGAACACGGAGAGCAGAATCATTAGATAATATAATTTTATAAAAAAATACAAGCCGCTTTAGCTCAGTTGGTAGAGCAACGCTTTTGTAAAGCGAAGGTCCTCAGTTCAAGTCTGAGAAGCGGCTCAAAATAAAAATATAGGTTATGTCAAAGCATAACTAAAGCGAAGGTCCTCAGTTCAAGTCTGAGAAGCGGCTCAAAATAAAAATATAGGTTATGTCAAAGCATAACTAAAGCGAAGGTCCTCAGTTCAAGTCTGAGAAGCGGCTCAAAAAGGAAAACCACCCGTTTAGGGTGTTTTTCCTTTTTTACTGTCCTGCTTTTTTAGTTGTTGTTTTTGTTGTCGTAGTTTTTGCTTGAGGTGTATCTGGCGCTTTTATACTTTCAAGCTCCGGAAATGTTTTCTCTATTTCTTCTATCGTCTGAAAACCACTATAAACCTTGCCGTTTATGACAATAGCGGGCAGATTGTCAGGGACTTTATATATTGAAATCATGGCCTTAATTGCCGAAATATCTAGATTGTAATCAAAAGAATATACTCGAAGGTTTGGATATGTCTCTCTCAAACTTGTGAGCACATAACCCTGCTTGGTGCAGTCATCGCATTTGTCATTCTTATAGAAGTAAAGAATAAATATGGATTTTTCTCCACATCTATCGGTAATTTTTTTCATCAATAGATAATCCTTTATTTCAAGAAGTGAATAATATTTCTTCAAACTAATAACGTCGACATTCTTGGCACCAATATTGTTCTCACTATATGAAATTTTATCTGCGAGTGTATTTAATTCTGATGAAAGAATCGTACCAGAGACATCTTTGCAAGATTGCTCTTGAAGTAAATTAAATTGGGTTTCTGATGACATCAAGTCGAGAGATATTTTACTTTCAATAGACTTAATCTGATCAATTTTCTTATTCCCAAAATAATTAGAAAGCCACAACCCGATTACAAAAATTGTTGTGGTAATGAATAAAACTATTATGTATTTTTTCCAATCATTTGGTTCGTGTTGATGCATAAATATAGAGAGCTACTTGGCAACTTTACGCTCAAGAGTCCAGCTTGATTCTTTTGAAATAATGGCATTATATATTGCCCTTAACATCCAAAACGGTGCAATTACACTATAAATTATGATAAAATAAAAGAAAGATATTGAGAAACCGGACTTTCCTTCCGCCATTTTTCTACCTATCATAACTGATATAATAACTAGTATATACAAAATTATAGTTAAGAACAATACCGCTTTAGTGTTAAGGAAGAACCAATCAAACTTGTAATGAAAAGTGAAAATATGACCGAAACCAACGGTCTGAATTTGAACTATTTTATTATAAATAAATTTGATAATGTTCCCCACCACATTAACAAAAAGAAAAATAACTCCAACGATAGAGACTATTCCCGAGGGTAAAGTAAAGAGTGCCACAGTTCCATATTCTTTTCTAAATAACATACGTCTATAATCAATAAGATTTTTTATAAAACCATATATCCATCTCAACCGCTGGCGATAAAGTTTCGCAACAGAGTTCGGTGTATTAGTATAAACATATGCATCAGGACAATGATCGATTTTGTATCCATGCTCTTGCATACGAAGTGCTATCTCTTGGTCTTCAGTATTGTGAGCTTTGTGGTAAGGACCTAAATCATCAAAAACTTTTTTGCGAAAGATAGAAAATGGTCCTGGAGCTACATGAATCCCACCCATAAAACCAAGCATTTTCTTCGTATAAATAGACATGTCATATTCTATACTTTGCGCATGCTGAAGAATATTTTTAGGATTAAAAACAACAATCGACGGAGCAACGGCCATTGTTTGGGGGTCTTTTTCAAAATATTTTAATATCCTTTTAAGTGATTGAGGGTGAACCATAGAATCAGAATCTAGACAACCAAAAAATTCTGAACTGGTTTTTTCAAGAGCCAAATTAACAGCGGTATGTTTTCCACCATTTTCTTTTTTTAATAAGACAACGCATTGATTATCTTTAAACTCCTGAATCACATTCCAAGTATTATCTTTACTTCCATCATCAACAATATATATTTTTATTTTATCTTTTGGATAGTCAAGAGAAAGAAGAGATTTAACTGTTTTGATTATAGTTGTTTCTTCATTATAAATAGGAACTGCAATCGTAACAGTTGGATAATAATTGAGGTCTAAGTTGTCAGGATTGTGAACAATATGACGTTTCTTCTCCAAGAAGGTCACCAAAAAAAATATCTGTACATAGACAGAAATGAAGCAAAACACATAAAATATAATGGTATAAGCCGATCCCATAACTAATTCCTAGTATAACATATTATCTATATTTTTCAATGTTATTTTATTTTCTTTTAAATAATCATCTGTGGTATAATTATCAAACATATTTCCTGTTAACAATCATATTTTCAATATGATTCATGGAAATATCATTAAAAATCGTAATATTTATTATTTAATTTAAATAATCACATTTATTTAACTGCTGATTATTTTACATAAAATGGAGAACGAAAATACAACACAAATGCCAGTACAGCCACCAGTAGAACAACAACCTGATTCTTCGCAATCAGGGCAACCACATCAAAAATTAACAACGCCTATGGCAATCGTTATTGCTGGTGTTCTTGTTTTGGTTGGAATTTTATTAACAGGTGGAGCTGGGCCAAAAGCAGTAAAAGATAAAACATTATCTGAACAAGTAGGTATCAGCAAGAGTGCTCTCGCTTCTTGTATGGCTGATACTAATTTAAATGATCTATACAAAAAATTAACAGCTGAAGCGACTACTGTAATGCAAAATATTCCGGCAGAACAAAGAGGGACGCCATATGGTGTGATAGTGAGTAAAAACGGGATAAAGGTTGAACTAAGAGGGAATCTTCCTTATGATGATTATAATGTACCTAATGTTACCGAAAAACAACCTGGGTTTAAAACACTTATAGCTAAAGTTGTCGCAGGTACAGCTACTTCAGATTACAAAGGGGAACTTCCTCTACCGAGCGCAACAGACCATATCATGGGTAGTTTAGATGCGCCTGTTATCATCGTAGAATATGCTGATCTTGAATGCCCTTACTGCAAAGCATTCGGCGTCACAGCAAAAAAAATAGTTAGTGAATCAAATGGAGGTGTTGCTTGGGTTTACCGTCATTGGCCAGTTCACATAGATACATCGCGGAATCAATTCGCACTTGAAAAAGCTGCAGCATCTGAATGTGTAGCAAAGATAAAAGGAAATGACGCTTTCTGGCAATACATTGATTTGGTATTTGGATTAATGGATCCAGTCAAAACTCCTATCGCTGATAAACTTTAGAATATAGAATTAACCAACAAAAAAGCCTGATTTTATCAGGCTTTTTTGTTGGTTAATCAAAGTAATTTTTTAAGCGGGCTATTTTCTCGTTGTTACGTAATTTCTCGTGGACTTTCGCTTCGATCTGACGAATACGTTCTCGAGTAACTCCGAACTCTTGACCGACTTCTTCGAGAGTGTGTTGTATACCATCCATAAGTCCATAACGAAGTTCAAGAATTTTTCTTTCTTTTGGATTTAATGTATCAAGAACTTCTTTGATTTGATCTGAAAGAATTCTTCTCGAAGAATCCTGATCTGGGCGAAGAATCTTATCGTCAGGAATAAATTCTCCACGTGTAGATTTCTCATCATCATCCCCTATTGGTTGTTCCAAAGAAACCGTATCTTGGTTGATTTGTTCGATAACATGAATCTTATCAACTTCGAGATTCATCTCGGTCGCAATTTCTTCAATCAATGGCTCACGACCAAGATCTTGAGAAAGTCGACGAACAACTTGTTTATATTTCGAAATTGTTTCTACCATGTGAACCGGGATACGAATTGTACGCGATTGATCAGCGAGTGCGCGTGTAATAGACTGTCTTATCCACCAAGTTGCATAAGTTGAGAATTTATAACCTTTTGTCCAGTCGAATTTCTCAACAGCTTTAAACAAGCCGAGGTTCCCCTCTTGAATTAAATCAAGAAGTGTAAGATCAGAACTTCGTCCGACATATTTTTTAGCAATTGAAACAACAAGACGAAGGTTGGCACGAGCAAGTAAATTCTTGGCCTCCATATCTCCTTTCTCAATACGATATGCCAAGTTCTTTTCTTCACTTGCAGGAATCAGTGGATATTGCCCAATTTCTTTCAAATACATCTGAATCGAATCATATGTTTGTCCATCTTTACTATATTTAAGTGCTAGCTTCTCCGTATCACTATTTACATCAAGAAGGTTACCTCCTTCAAGAACATCAACTCCTGACACTGACAATTTTTCGTAAAGCTCATCCAAAAAGATAATATTATTCTCAATATCTGGGAATATTTTAATAATCTCGTCGTATGTAATAAAACCTCTCTTTTTGCCTTTTTCAATTATACTATTAGACTTTTCCTCTAAATCTAATAACTTTTTTTCAATCAAAGATCGTTTCTGTGATGATTTCAAAGAACTTCCACTTTTGGGGTTTCTGGATTTTTTTGAAACTGAGACTTTTTTACGAGAAACTGATGAGGTTTTTTTAGTACTTTTTTTATGTGCCACTTTTGAAGCAATCTTCCTGATTTTTTTGGAGTTCTTTTTTGTAAGTACTTTATTTTTCTTGATTACTTTTTTTATTTTTTTGATATTTTTTATTTTTTTAATTTTCTTCATCATAAAATTATTTTGACCTACGATTTTTAATCTCTGCAATTTTTTCGACTATTTTTTGGTAACCCGCGATATTTTCTTTAAGACCTTCTTTATTATTACTATGTTCAATCTCGTTTATTTTAGTGAGCAGAAACATAGCTTTATCTTTGAATACTTCTTCTTCTAGGTTTAAAATGATTTCACTCGTATCATTCATAAGAATATTAATCTTGTCACCATACCACATTTCGGCTTCAAAAGCGAGAGTGTCCGAAAATGGTTCATATAAAATAAGCATTTTTTGGTAATCGTCAATTCCGATATCTTTCTCAAAAGATGACACTAGTCCACTTATATTATTCTTTTGTTCTTTTACCTCCTTTTGCCAAAAAATGATACCGAATAATTTTTTTTCTAATCTGTCGCGACGAGAATTGGTATCTTTTGTTTCTTTTGGTTTATCTTTTAACAGATCAACATTCGCGCTATTTGTTTTCTCATAATTTTTATAGTCTTCAATTATTGCATCTTCGGCTATTCCTGTCTTTGTGTGTATCTCATTGATATAAGCTGACTTTTCGATAGAACTTTTAATCATCAACATAAATGGAAAAATTATTTCACGAATTTTTTTACCTCTTATGCGTATGTCGTTTGTACTTTTACAAATTCTATCTAAATGAAAACTAACAATATTGACCGAATTCTTAATTATTTCTTTCCATTTATTTTGATCTTCATGTATCAGATCTGCGGGATCCTTACCTATCGGCAATACTGCAACTTTCACTTGCATATCAAGTGACAATGCTATCAGAGCAGAACGACTTGCCGCTCTTATTCCCGCATCATCACCGTCATATGAAAATATAATATTGGAAGAAAGACGTCTAACTAATCCCAAATTATTAATTTTTGATTCATTATCTACTGTCGTGTCGGTAAAAGCAGTTCCTGAAACAGCAACTGTGTTGTTTAGCCCTGCTTGATGAGACAAGATTAAATCCATTTGCCCTTCAACTATTATACTATAATCACGACTCCTTATCGCACCTTTTGCTTTATCAAGGCCAAACAGAACATTTGATTTATTGAAAAGTGGTGTATCGGGACTATTCAGATATTTAGCTTCTTCAATTGCTGATCCACTTTCTTTTTTAAATATCCTTCCTGAAAAAGCAATAACCCTGCCACTCGAATCACTAATCGGGAACATTATACGCCCTCGAAAACGATCATAATATCGATTATCTTTTCTTTTAATCAAACCAACAATTTCAATATCTTCTTTTTTATATCCTTTATTTATCAGATAATCGTGTATAGAATTCCACGATTCCGGAGCATAGCCAATCCTGAAAGATTTGATAAAAGCGTCATTTAACCCCCTATTTACTAGATAACTTCTAGCTTCCATATTACCGGCAAATACTTTTTCAAAGTATTCTGTCGCTTCCTCCATTATCTCATAGTACATATCCGTCTTGTCTTTTATCTTACTTTTGTATGCAGAAAGTTCTACGCCAGCACGCTCGGCTAGAATTTTTAATGACCCTAAAAAATCAGTACCTTCAAAATGTTCTACGAATGAAAAAATATCTCCTTTAGCTCCACATCCAAAACAATAATAACTTCCTCGCTCAGGTGAAATAAAGAAAGAGGGCGTTTTCTCATTATGAAATGGGCATTTAGCCTTGTAGTTTTTGCCGGCCTTTTCAACGGTCAGATAGGAAGAAATGACATCGACAATAGAGAGTCTCTCTTTAATTTTCTCCACAGGTGAGTGCATATTTATTATTTTGTGAACTAATTATTATGATCTATTGACCAGAATCATTTTTATCTTCTTCAACTACTTCTGCACGTTTTACACCAAAGCCTGTTCCAGCTGGAATAAGGTTACCAATAATAACATTTTCCTTTAATCCTCTTAGATTATCAATACCTCCACGGATTGCGTTATTGATCAAAACTCTATTTGTATTTTGGAATGATGCAGCAGACAACCAACTCTTTGTTGTAAGAGAAACCTCAGTAATACCTAGAACGATTGTAGAAGCTTCGGCCTTCTTGCCACTTCCTTCGGCTTCTATACGGTTATTTTCTTCAATCAATTCTATTGTTTCAATGATTTCTCCTGGTGAGAAAGTGGTATCTCCAGCATCTTTGATTCGCTTACGTGAGAACATCTGACGAATAATTATTTCGATGTGTTTTCGAGAAATCGAAGCACTTTGTAAATCATAAACTTTGTTTATCTCATCTACGATGTATTCTTCTGCAACTTCTTTACCTCCATATTTTACAATTTCATTTATGTCAGCTGATCCATCTGTGAGAAGGTCACCTTTTTTAACTTTTGAACCAATCTTTACGAGAATTTGGCGTCGTGGTGGAACAGCATATTCTACTTCATTTCCATTTTTCCCACCTGCTTTGTTGTTATCAACCTTAAGATCTGAAAGAACTTTGATAAATTTATCTTTACCATTATCTACAATATCTACAACTTCACCGTCAGAAACTGAGATAAGTGCTGGATTTTTGGGAATGCGTCTTTCAAAAATTTCTTCGACACGAGGAAGACCTGTAGTAATATCGACAGTTGCAACTCCACCGGCGTGAAAAGTACGAAGTGTAAGCTGAGTTCCCGGTTCACCAATTGCTTGCGCGGCAATAATTCCGACAGCTTGTCCAAGCCCTATCATACAATTTCTTCCAAGATCAAGACCGTAACAATTTCTACAGATTCCGTGTACTGTCTCACAAGAAAGTGGGGTGCGGACATAAGCTTCTTTTATTCCGGCTTTCTCTAGTGCGCGTGCATCTTCTTTTGTTATCAATGCTCCTTTCTTATACAATACTTTACCTTCACTGTCTTTAATATCGGCAAGCAAAATTCGCCCGTGTACATATTTAGCAAAAGCACCATCTACCGCAACAATTTTTTTACCATTTTTTGTTCCACAATCTTCTTCAGTAATTACAACATCTTGCGCAACATCGACTAGACGTCTTGTTAGATACCCAGCTTTTGCGGTGTTAAGTGCCGTGTCAGCAGCTCCTTTACGTGAACCGTGAGTTGTAATGAAATACTCAAGTGGTGACAAACCTTCGATATATGATGGGATAATTGGAAAATCCAAAGTATCTCCTGACGTATTCACGATCAATCCTTTCATACCACACATCTGTACCAAACTTCCCATACTTCCTCGAGCTCCAGAAGTTATGAGGTCATAAGTTGAACTTCTTGGATCTAGTGTGACAGGAATTATTTTTTCAATTTCTTTTTTGGCGTGTTCCCATATTTCAATAACTTTCTGATATTGTTCATCTTCAGATAGAAGTCCATCAGCAAATTGTTCACGAACAACTTCTTCTTCTTTTCTAAATTTAGCAACTATGTCTTTTTTACCTTCTGGAACTTTTAGGTTATCGATTCCCCAAGTTACTCCTGAGTATGTAGCGTATTTGTAACCGAAATCTTTAATTTTATCCAGAACTTTTGGAGTTTCATCAATACCATAGTGACTAATAAGTTCATCTACAAGTAAAGACATTCTCTTGATAGTTATTTCTTCGTTCATGTATGGGAAATCTTCTGGAAAAATACTATTGAAGAATAATCTTCCAACCGTAGTTTCAAAAGGTCTCTCATTAAATATTTTGTACTTTGTTTTTTCGCCACCAATAACCTTTATTTTTGCGCGGAAAGTAATAGCTCCTAAATCAAAAGCGGTGATTGCTTGATTTGGATTTGAGAATGCCATTCCTTCTCCTTTTTCACCATCAACTGATTTAGTCATCCAATAACAACCAAGAACAATATCCATCTTCGGTAATATTATTGGGGATCCATCTTGGGGTTTAAGTAAGTTTTTATTTGAAGCCATGAATTCTTTTGCTTCCATCTGTGCCATTTCTCCAAGTGGAACGTAAACGGCCATCTGGTCTCCGTCGAAGTCAGCGTTGAACCCTGCACAGACAAGTGGGTGCACTTGGATAGCATTTCCTTCGATAAGAATAGGATTGAAAGCTTGAATACCAAGACGGTGAAGTGTAGGAGCACGATTCAAAAGAACATATTTTCCTTGGATTATCTCTTCGAGTATTGCCCAAACTTCTGGAATTCCTTCTTCGATGAGACGGTTTGCTCCACGAATGTTGAAAGCGAGTTCAGTTTCTAAAATTTTTGAAATTACAAATGGTTTAAAAAGTTCAAGTGCCATGTGTTTTGGAAGACCACATTGATTGAGTTTAAGTTGTGGACCGACGACGATAACAGAACGGCCTGAATAATCCACACGTTTACCCAGCAGATTCTGACGGAATAACCCCTGTTTTGATTTCAAATTATCGGAAAGTGATTTGAGTGCACGTTTCTGAGAAGAAGAAATGGCTTGAGAGTCATTTTGCTTCGCGATTGAATTATCGATAAGGGCATCGACTGCTTCTTGTAAGATACGCTTTTCGTTACGCAAAATAACATCTGGGGCACCGATTTCTTTTAATTTCTTTAAACGATTGTTTCGATTTATCACGCGACGATACAAGTCGTTGAGATCTGAAGTCGCGTGTCGCCCACCATCAAGAGCCACCATTGGACGAAGTGCGGGTGGAATAACTGGGATAACAGTCAAGAACATCCATTCAGGGCGAATACCAGAGTGAATCATCGAACGTAGAAGTGATAACCTCTTTTCGAGTTTTTCTTTGTCGATACTTGAAGCTTTAGGAAGCATACTCTCTGTCTCAGCTTTCAATTTACCTAAATCCATGTTTTTGAAAAGAGTAAAGATTGCTTCGGCACCGATGCTTGCTTCAAAACAACTTCCATATTTTAGACCGAAGTGATGATAAGCAATTTCATTGAGAACTTTTCCGGGAATGATTTCATTTATTTCCCTCTTTGTATTAGTCAAAAGTTCTTTTAATTTTTCTTTTTCAGCTTCATCATTTGTACTCTTAAGCTTTGCTTTAAATTCACTTTCGAGGTTTTTTATGATTGATTCTTTTTCTTCAGAATAAATATTTGTAATTATGTAACCAGCGAAATATATAACTTTTTCCAAGTCACTAACTGGAATATTTAGAAGAACTGACATACGAGAAGGAACTCCACGCAAGAACCAGATATGAGCGACAGGAGAAGAAAGCTCGATGTGCCCCATTCTCTCACGGCGAACGATAGAGCGAGTGACTTCAACTCCACATTTTTCACAAATAATATCTTTATATCTTATTCTACGATATTTTCCACAGTAACATTCATAGTCTTTTTCGGGACCGAATATTCTTTCATCAAATAATCCAGAGCGTTCCGAACGTCCAGTTCTATAATTTATAGTTTCTGGTTTTGTCACTTCCCCATAAGACCATTCGACAATGGTCTCAGGTGAAGCAAGTTTCAATGTTATAGCGTCAAAGTTTGTTGTATCAATTGTTTTCATATAATTTTGATTTAATTGGCATTTAAGCTATTAATCGTTCCCCAACTTCTTAAGTTCAACATCTAACGCGAGACCTCTTAGATAATTTAGCAATACGTTAAATGATGCTGGAACATTTGGCTCACCGATTGTGTGACCCTTGATAATGGCGTCAAATGTCTGCGAACGACCAATGATATCATCAGACTTAATTGTTAACATTTCACGAAGTGTGTAAGCCGCACCATGACCTTCAAGCGCCCAGACCTCCATTTCTCCGAAACGTTGTCCTCCACCTTGAGCCTTACCACCTAATGGTTGTTGTGTAATTAGAGAGTATGGTCCGATTGAACGCATGTGGAGTTTGTCTTCAACCATGTGGTGCAATTTGAGCATATACATATAACCAATAGCGATATCTTGGTCAAATGCATCTCCTGTACGGCCATCATATAATGTGACTTTACCACTTTCAGGAAGGCCTGATTTTACGAGTTCAGCTTTTATTTCTGGTACAGTCGCAGATGAGAATGGTGGAACGATAGCTTGGTAACCAAGTGTATTTGCAGCATAACCCAAATGCATTTCAAGAATCTGACCGAGGTTCATACGAGAAGGAACACCGAGCGGAGTAAGTATAATATCGATAGGTGTACCGTCAGCCATGAATGGCATCTCTTCTTCAGGCAAAATAACTGAGATGACACCTTTGTTACCGTGACGTCCGGCTAGTTTGTCTCCGACAGAAATATTTCTAAGTTGTGCGATTTCAACAACAATTCTTTTTATAATACCTGACTCAAGATTGTGTCCTTGATCACGTGAGAATATTTTCACGCCGATAACTCTACCTTGTTTACCGTGTTCAAGTCGTAGTGATGTATCTTTAACATCGCGAGCTTTTTCAGTGAAGATAGAACGGAGCAATCTTTCTTCTGGAGTAAGTTCGGTCTCACCTTTTGGAGTGATCTTGCCAACCAAAATATCGTTTTCTTTTATTTCAGCACCGACAACAATAATTCCATCTTCATCTAAGTCTTTCAATTTATTCTCACCGACGTTTGGAATATCGCGAGTTGTTATTTCTGGTCCAAGTTTCGTATCACGAACATTACAGATAAATTCTGTAACATAAATGCTTGTAAATTTACTATTCTTCACTAGCTTTTCAGACAAGATGATGGCGTCCTCGTAGTTTGCACCACCCCATGACATGAATCCAACTAGAACGTTTTGACCAAGAGCAATTTGCCCGTTGTCTGTAGTACTGGTATCTGCAAGTAAATCTCCTTTCTTTACTTTATCTCCCATAGACACACTTGGTCTCTGGTGGAACATTGAGAAATTGTTTGTACGAGAGAAACTAATAAGTGGATATGTGTGGTCTTTATCTTTATCATCTTTAACTGTAATTTTTTTACCATCAACATACGACACAACTCCATTTACTTCAGATATCACTAGACGCCCTGAATCACGACTTGCAAGTTCTTCCATTCCAGTTGCAACTAAAGGAGCTTCTGGGACAACACAAGGAAGTGCTTGTTTTTGCATGTTACTTCCCATGAGCGTTCGGTGACCCTCATCATGTTCCAAAAATGGAATCATACTTGTAGCAACAGAGAAGGCTTGGTTTGTAGCGACATCAATAAAATCTATTTCATTTTTAGAAATCATCCCTGGTTTGGTTTTTAGACGAGCTTCAACTCTATCTTCTAAAATATTTCCTTTTTCATCATAGTCAATACCAGCATGAGCAATATTGTATTTCTCTTCTTCAAGAGCATTTAAATAAACAACTTCGCTAGTTATCTTTCCATTTTTTACTTTCATGTATGGCGTCTCGATAATTCCAAATTCATTGATTTTTGCGTATGTAGAAAGGTTCAAGATCAAACCGATGTTTGGCCCTTCAGGAGTGTGTATAGGACAAACTCTTCCATAGTGAGAGGTGTGCACATCACGGACTTCAAGACCTGCACGTTCACGTGTAAGGCCTCCAGGACCAAGTGCTGACAATCTTCGTAGGTGCTCAAGCTCAGCCATGACGTTTTCTTGGTTCATGAATTGTGATAGTTGGTTGGCGGTAAAGAATTCTTTGATACGAGCTTGAAGTGGACGTTGATTAATTATTTGAATAGGCATTGTTGTCCCAACATCAATAGTCGACATTCTGTCTTGAATGTTTCTCTTGATTTGAGCCATACCTGTGCGAAATTTCTGTTGAATCATTTCTCCGACATAACGCACTCGACGTTGACCTAAGTGATCGATGTCGTCAGCTTTTGCATGTGGTGTATTATTTAGTAAGACAATGTTCTCTATGATAGTAACAACATCATCAACAGAAATCGTTCGGCGTTCCATTTCTTTATCATCCATATTTTTCTCAAAACGCTTGTTGAAGCGGAAACGTCCAACTGGTGAGAGGTCATATCTTTCAGCAGAGAATAAAACCTTTATAAATTCACGTGCATTTTCTGATGTTGCCAAATCACCATCGCGGAGACGCTTGTATATTTCAACAAATGAATCAGCAACATTCTTTGCTGGATCCTTTTCAATAGAAATCTTAACGGCTTTTAAGGCTTCTTCATTATCACTAAAAACTTTCAAGATAGCTTCATCTTTATCAAGCCCAAGGACTCGAAGAAGTGAGACAATAGAGAATTTGCGTTTCTTATCTACACGTACATATATAGCGCCGTCGGTGTCTGATTCAATCTCAATCCAAACTCCACGGGCAGGAATTATTTTTGCTCCGAAATATCTTTTGGTCTTTAATTCTTGTTCAGTGAAAAATACTCCGAAACTTCTTGTAAGTTGTGGAACGATAACACGTTCTACTCCGTTGATGATGAATGTTCCATGTTTGGTCATTAGCGGAACGTCTGCCATAAAGATTTCTTGCTCTTTTGAAGTGCCGATACTTTTATTCAAAAGTTTGACGCGAGCTTTTAATCCACCTTCATAAGTTAGCTTGTTGACCTTTGTATATTCTTCATCGAATTTTGGTTCAGACAAAGAAAAAGAAGTGAAATCCAATTGGAATTTCTTCTCTGAATAGTCGTTGATCGGTGAAAATTCTTTGAAAACTTCTTTCAACCCCGACTCAACCAACCAGTTAAAAGAAGTTAATTGATTTTCGATCAAATTTGGGAACGGGATTAATGGCTTCTTATAACGAGCAAAATACTTCTTCTCACGTGTAGCAGTTTTTTTCATATGATTTTTGGACAAAATCATATCGCGCCATTGTCCATTAAAACGCGATACATTAAAAACGAAAAGACACCAAGGCGACCAAACCTTAGTTTTGTTCTTTATTTATTATTGCTGGCAATATGGTTTTTTAACACAAATATAGTTAAAAACTTAATAAGTTATCGATTGATTTGCCATTACTCAATCTGTTCAATCTGGGGGTAATCCTATACTATTCCTACCAAAATGTCAAGCTAATGTAGGTGTCCTCACTATAATAAGTTATTTCATAAGATTTCACAGGTCTGACCTGTGACAATATAAATCTGGCTATTGTAGATCATCTTTAACATCAATCCATTTAAATAAATCTTTCACGTGGTTACAAATAAAATACTCTGGAGTAAAATTTTTATCTATTATAAGAGCTTGTTTTCTTTCCCTGCCAAAATAATCCTGAAAACTAGAATTCTTGTACTCCCTTAAATAATCTTGTGCTTTCTTTTTATCAAGAATTCCCTTTTCCTTCCAATCAGATTGAATTAATTTTATAGGATTTAGGTGAACATACGAAAAAATATAATTAAAATAATTTTCTTCCCCAATATATCTTGATTTAAATTTACCCTCAAACAAACTTCCTGTCCTTTCATATTTTTTATTAAAATACATCACATATGCAGTAGAAACTTTCCTCATAAATTCAGTAATTGGATTAATTTCTTTTTCCCATAGGTCTGACCTATGGGAAATTAATACTATGTGGAAATGGTTTGGCATCAATACCCACGAAATAACAGAGACAAGACTTTCCCCTCTTTCAAAATCAAAAGCATCAATCTTCGATTCTATTATTGATTCTCTAAAAACAAATTTATTTTCAGAATTACAAATATATAAAAGTTTTATAAAACGGTCATAGTCTTCTTCATCCAAAAATATCTCGTGTTTACCATTTCCACGATTATATATATGATAATATTCATTTGCTATTAAACTTTTATCTCTAATAGACATACACATAACATTCTATCACGATAATAAATATTCCCATAGGTCTGACCTATGGGAATATTTATCCCATTTATTTCGTAAACTCCATAGATCATTGTCGCACATGAGTTATTTCATTTTAAATGAATTATTAAATTCATTTTTCACTTCGTTATTTTCTCTATTCCAATTTGTAATTTCATAATAATTCAATACCTCACCAGCTTTCGTTTCTTTGATTTCCTGCGGAATTATTGTATTCATATCAGCCACATAATCAAAACCATTTTCACCAATTTTTAATTTGTCTTCGGGTATCACCTCAGAGTCAACAACATAAATATAAACAGGTTCATTTGGGTTAAACAATTGTGGATTTTCGAAGGTGATTTTATGTTTTTCGTCATCAAAATTATTTTCTCCATTTGGACAGCAACCCATAGCAAGAGCTCTCCCGTAATCAGGAGTTAAATAAATAGCATTTAAAACTTCATCCTTTGGGACCTCGGACATACTCATTGCCTGCTTACGTTCAATCTGAACAAATTTCGCCTTTGATCCATGATATAATCTCATAATTATTATTATACAACAAATGTAATAATTATTTCCTCTTTTTCCAATTTTCTATGTCTTTGTGATTACCTGAGAGTAAAACTGCAGGCACTTTGTATTTCTTTTTATTGTAGATTAGAACTTCTGGGCGGGTATAGACTTCACTCGATGACACTCTCTCCTCTTCACGAGAATTAAAATTCCCTAAGACCCCTTCGATTTGTCTTGAGATTGAATCTACCAAAATCATGGCTGGAATCTCTCCACCAGTCAGAACATAATCCCCTATTGATATTTTTTTTGTTTTCAATATTTTATCGACACGAGCATCGATACCTTCATAGCGACCACAAATCATAATTATGTCGGTGTATTTTTTCGCGAAAGTTTTGGCTATTTTGGTATCAAATTTTTCTGCGCTTGGAATAAAATTCGCTACCAAAATATTTGGGCGGATATTCTGAGAAGATTTTTGAGATCTGGCCATTCGTCCTCCCTTGTCCGAGTACCTTAAAAATTTTTTCAGAATCGAGGCCTGAGCAAATTCAACTGCTTTAATTATGGGCTCGGCTCGCATAACCATACCAGGGCCACCAGCATAAGGTCTGTCGTCTACTTGCGCTGAAATATTACCATCTGGCCAGACTTTTTTGTATTTGCCTGTTACAAATTTTCGAGGGTTTACAAATGAGACAGAAATTTTCTTTTCTTTAATCGCCCGCCCCAAAATAGACTCATTTAGATATGAATCGAACATCTCTGGGAATAAAGTTATAATGTGAAATTTCATAAAATTACTATATCATATATTATAAAAACAAAGAAAATAGCCCTGTATGCGAGGCGCAGGTGAGGATTGCGACCAAGATGTAGTATTTCTACATTGCGGGAGCAACCGGAACCTGCAACAAAGCAGACAGGGCTATTTTCTTTGTTTTTACTTAGATTCCTTTTAAATCATCTAGCGCTGCGTCAACTGACTTAGATGCTTCACTTGCTGATTGAGTAGCTGGAGCTTGAGCGGCATAACCCTCAGGCTTACTACCACCTTCTGGTTCATTAATCTTTAGGTTAACACGTGCATTATTCTTCATTCCTATAACTCTTAGAAGTGTTCGAATTGCCTTTGCGGTATTCCCTTGACGACCAATGATTTTACCCATGTCCGCTGCATTAACTGTCATTGTTATAAGTACGCCCATTTCGTCTACTGTACGGTCGATTTTCACATCATCTGGATTATCAACCAATGCTTTTACTATATATTCTAAAAATGCCTTATCATCTGCTTGCATATGTTCTTAATAGTATTATTCTTAATATCTTTGCAGTGTACCGACTACAAACTGCTTAGTGTGTATTATATCATAAAATAGTTTCCAAACGCAATAAAAACAAAATCCGCCATTGGCGGATTTTGTTTTATGATTTCTTAAGTTCTTTTTTGGCTTTTGTTGGAGATTTCTTTGACAAGACATTTTTCTTTTTTCCTTCAATCACCTTTTGATGAACGAGGAAGTTGTGAATTGTGTCAGACACTTGAGCTCCATTTTTCATCCAGTAAGAAATACGATCTTGTTTGAATAATACTTCTCCTTTCTTTAAATTGTATGTGCCAAGAATTTCTTTAAATCTTCCACTCTTAGCTGAATTTTTTGAGTCAGTCAAAACAACCCGAAATGCGGCATCATTTTTGCGACCTACTCTTTGTAATCTTATCTTTAACATAGTTGCCATATTACCATAGCTCGATATATTAATCAAGTTTTATGTTATACTCTTGTTATGAAAAAACACACTACAAATAAGGATTTTAACCGACATATAGAAGGAGTCATAAATATTTCAAACAAAGGAACTGGAACAGTACGTCTCAACAAGGAGAATCAAACCATAGAAATAGAGCACAATTTTCTAAGAACAGCCTGTCATGGCGACACGGTGGTTTTGTTGATGCACCCAAAAAAGAAAGACGGAACGCTAAGCGGTGAAGTCATCAAAATACTTAATCGCTCTAAAAAAGGTTATGGGGGAATTCTCGAAAAAGAAAATGATACCTACTTCCTCATCCCTTCTGATTTAAAAATGTATTCAGACATTATTATTCCACAAAACAAATTGGCCGGAGCCGAAATTGGACAAAAGATTTTTGTCACAATTACAGATTGGACTGATGCGAAAAAGGCGCCGATCGGTGAAGTAACTAAAGTTCTCGGCATGCCAATGGAGCACAACGCTGAGATGGAGGCCATCGCTCTTGAGAAAGGATTCAATTCTACTTTCCCTTCAAACATTTTAGAAGAATCACAAAAAGCCTCTCAAATAAAAATATCTGAGAAAGATATCGAGGAAAGACGTGATATGAGAAAAACTACGACTTTCACAATCGACCCTGAAGATGCGAAAGATTTTGATGATGCAATATCTCTCAAAAAATTACCAAATGGAAATTTTGAAGTTGGGATTCATATTGCCGATGTCTCTCATTATGTGAGATTGGGAACAGAATTGGACGTCGAAGCTCGCCGACGCGGTACTTCGGTCTATCTAGTAGATAGAACGATCCCAATGCTTCCAGAAGAACTTTCGAATGGAATTTGTAGCTTAAACCCAAATGTTGATCGTCTGACTTTCTCTGTAATTTTTGAGCTCGATAAATCAGGAACCATTCATCACGAATGGTTTGGTAGAACAATAATTCATTCAAACAAAAGATTCACATACGAAGGAGCACAAAAAATTCTTAATGACAAAAAAGGAATATTCTTTGAAGAACTTTCGACATTAAACAACATTGCTAAAAAACTTCTAAAGAAACGTTTCGACGAAGGAGCTATATCGCTCGAGCAAGAAGAAATAAAATTCAAGCTAGATAAAAATGGCGTGCCTATTTCTGTCTATACAAAAGAACGAGATGATACAAATAAACTCATTGAAGAATTAATGCTTCTTGCTAACCGACAAGTTGCCGAACATATGTCAAAAAAGAAAGACGGAATGCAAGGCGTGTTTTTATACAGAATTCACGATTTCCCAAACAAAGAAAAAATTAAAGATTTAGCTACTTTTCTAAAAAGACTTGGTTATAAAGTCAGACTAGTCAATGGAATAATCCCCTCTGAAGAAATAAACGCACTTGTCCTCAAACTTGAACACAGCCCCATAAAAGATACGATTCACAGTGCGATTATCCGTACTATGGCAAAGGCAATTTATTCTACAAAAAATATCGGGCATTACGGACTTGGTTTCAAATATTACACGCACTTCACTTCCCCTATTCGTAGATATCCTGACGTGATAGTCCACAGATTACTTTCAGATTTTATAGAAAATAAAATTATTCCCAAAGAAAGATGGTTTGAGTATGAGCAAATGAGTCAAGAAGCTTCAAATCGAGAAAAAGAAGCTGCCGAAGCAGAACGCGCATCAATAAAATATAAACAGGTTGAATATATGTCTTCACGTATCGGTCAAAAATACGACGGTATAATTACCGGAGTAACTGAGTGGGGTTTGTATGTTGAAGATAAATTAACTAAATGCGAGGGGATGGTCAGAATGCGTGACTTGAAAGATGATTATTATACTTTCGACAAAGAAGGAATGAGCATTCGTGGGCAAAAAACACACAGAAAATATACACTTGGTGACAGAGTAAAATTTATCGTCAAAAATGCTGATATGAACAAAAAGACAATCGATTACGAATTAAGGTAATTATGAAAAACAGAAATAAAATTATAATATTATCACTAATAATTTTAATAATAGTTTTGGCTATTGGTGTTTTCTCTCCTAAAAATAATTTAGTCATAAACCCTTACGACCAGACTGCCCAAGTTGCAAACCCTATGACCGAAACTCCCAAAACAAAAACAACGACTCTTTTCTTTGTCGGAGATATAATGTTGACTCGTGGAGTAAAGAGTTCAGTTGATAAAAATTTTGGCGGTGATTACAGTCGAATGTTTGAAAACCTCGCGCCACTAAAAGACGCAGATATCTTATTTGGCAATTTAGAAGGAGATGTTTCAGACGTTGGAAATAATGTAGGAAGTAAATATTCTTTCCGAATGGATCCCACAATTTTACCAGCACTAAAAGACGCTGGTTTTGATATCGTAGGTTTTGCAAATAATCATGTCGGGGATTGGAATATAAGTGCATTTAAAGATACACTTTCACGACTCTCTGAAATCGGAATTTTAAAAAGCGGTGCTGGGATCAATAAAAGCGATGCCGAAAACCCAACTATCATAGAAAAAAATGAAACAAAATTCGGCTTCTTAAGTTTTACTGATGTCGGACCAAATTGGCTCGAGGCCAAAACCGAAACTCCCGGAATACTTCTCGCAAGCGACCCGAATTTTAGCAACATTATTCAAAACGCAAAAACAAAATGCGACATACTTATCGTTACATTCCATTTTGGCGTTGAATACAAACTAATTCACAATCAGAGACAAGAAGATCTAGCCCACACTGCTATAGACAGTGGCGCCGACATGATCATTGGGGGGCACCCACACGTGATGGAAGATATTGGAGAATATAGAGGAAAGCCAATCGTTTATTCACTTGGTAATTTTATTTTTGACCAATATTTTTCAAAAGATACAATGCGCGGTATGCTTTACAGCGCCGAATTTGACGGAACAAAATTAATAAAAACAGATCAAAAAATTATTACACTTAATACTAAATATCAACCCGAAGGAATTTTCACGACAGAAGAAATAAGAAACAGAAATGAAGGACTATCATCAAACTGCCCTATACCTAAAAAAGATTACGATGATATGTCATCACTTAATATCGGTCAAAATGTTGAGCTACCAGATGACACTTACATACCAAAAGATCTGAGAGAGCTTGATGCAAGTTACAGGACAAAAGAAGATATTTGTCTTGCCGAAAATGTCAGAGATGCATTTGAAGAGATGGCTAATGCCGCAAAAAAAAGTAACCTCACGATAAAAGTAAGTTCTGGATTCAGAGATTATAATTCTCAAAAAGATTTGTTCGCAAATGCTTTGCAAGAAAGTGGAGGAGAAACATCAATAACCGTAGCCAGACCAAGACACTCCGAACACCAATTAGGAACCGCGATAGATATCACAGGGGCAACAATAAATTTTGATTCCGCTGTTGGTAAATTTGATAAAACTCTTGAGGACACATGGCTAAAAGAAAATTCATATTTATATGGTTTTATTCAAAGTTATCCAAAAGATAAAGTTGATATTACAGGATATATGTATGAGCCATGGCATTATCGCTATTTGGGAATTGAAAAAGCAAAAGAAATATACGATTCTGGTTTGACAATCGCTGAATATTTAAATAATTAATTCAAACAATAATGGCCGATGTGATGAATCACAACGGCCATATCTAATACTTTACACAAATGGTATAATCTTTTTCCCATCTTTAGTGATTATCCCTTCAATATTGAAGAAGAAATTAATCTCTTCTTCAATGTTTTCCCTCTTGAATAGGGAAACAAAGTACATGTTTTCTTTGAGAACATAAAGGTACCCAATTTCACCTGATTTTGTCTTAACTCTGGCGAAGTACATGGGTTCATCTGCGCGATAAACGAAATTGGTGCGAACTTTTTCTACGCACATAGTGTCAAAGGAACCAATACCTCTGCCAAAGCCTATCTGCAAAATCTCTATCCCTTCATTTAACTCAGGGAATAGCTGAGTTGCCTGTTGGAATTTGTTGCAAATGATTCTATGGAACATAGCATCATAAACAGAAACCAAAAATCTAAAAAATTTTTTCATAGTCAGAATGTTTTTTGTTCAACTTTATTTTCATATATTAAATCATATAATAACATTAAAGTCAATGTTTACGTAGCTGGTCTCAACTTTCTCATCATAAAACAAAAGTTGAATAAAAAAGGCCGTCGCTTCGCGACGGCCTCACTTTAATTGCAGTGGAACATACCACTATTCTTTTTCCTTATCAGCGTCTTTTTTGACCGGCTGATTTTTTGTTTCGAAAGTACTCTCAACCTTGAAGTGACCATCGGGCCAGCTCTCAGATACGATAGTGCCTTTATGTGCGACCTGTGTCTGCAAAAACTGCTCCATGACAGCAGCGTGGTCAGAATTAACAGTTGCCATATCACTCTCTCCTACTGGCCCTTGAGGTTTTGGAGTTGGAGCAACTTCCGGTTTGATCGATTCAGAAACCACTTCGGTGATAGCTTTAACTGGCGCGACAGGAGCAGAAGATTGTCCTCCTTCTTCACCAAAATTAATCGGCGATTCAGAAAAGATTATCCCCGTAAGAAATGAATTCCTTGCACGAGCGGAGTTGCCGCAGGCCTGAAGGAAATATTCCTTGGTCCAAGTTAAGCCATTATCCGTGCTCACTTTTCCTTTGAATCCAGGAGTATTTCTGAAAGCTAAGTTCTGGTGAGTTCCATTGGCAAACCCAATGCGAGCAGTTTTGCCTTGGGGAGTGCTAAGAAATCCGGGTTTGATGTCCTTAACAAGGACATTCTGCCCAGGGTGTAATTCACGGAAATGCCTTTCAGCATCCGAAACAGAATTAACTCCACCCGGAACCATTGGATTCCCAGCAGTGGTTGGATCAACAATCTTTCTACCGGCTAATCTCTGGTTTGACCATTTAGTAAGTTCTAAAGCTACAAAATAAACAATTATAAAAAATGCTAATGTAGCAAGAACTAACCACCATGGAAAACTTTTTTTCTCAGGTTTTTCAACCGGAGGTTGAGGTTTTACCGGATCTACAACAGGCCCATGTTTCTGCTGAAGTTTCCCCAGCTTATCACGAACAATTTTCCACTGGTTGTCACCATACTCCACAGTAATGGTTTCGGTTGTACCATCGGTGAAGGAATAGGTCAGGGCTTGTCCCGGGAAAATTAAATCCGGGTTTGTAATCCCAACCTTTTGCTGAAATTCAGCTGATCGCTGGATCATTTGCATGATCTCGGGGTTCGACATGCGCTGACCGAAAGCCAGCACAGCGCTCATGACAAGCGCCACGAAGAGAAAAGAAAACTTTTTCATGATATGAAAAGTTATTAAAGAACGTTTTGATCTGCGTTCAATCACGAAAGTTTTTTATTGTTTAATTTAGTAGGAGTAAGAACCCTACAGGAATTAAACATTTCAATTACTAAGTCGTTTCGAATCAACAAATCAAATACATTATATTATATCACACTTATACCCTATTTGTCAATAGCACAAAATCCCAGATAGTGGCAAGGCCACTATCTGGGAAAGGGTTATAAAATAAGAGTTATTTCGCGTAAGCGGTGGCGTCTTCGAGATGGATGGAAAGAAGTTTCGATGCCCCTTCGGAACTCATAGTAACACCATAGAGAACTTGTGCTCGCGACATCGTCTCACGGTTGTGAGTGACAACGATAAGCTGTGAGAATTTTGAAAGGTTCTCGAGCATGTTGCCATATTTTCGAGAATTGGCTTCATCGAGTGCAGCATCGGTCTCATCGAGAACTAAAAATGGTGGAGGGTTAACTTGCGATATTGAAAAAAGAAGTGCAATAGAAGTTAGTGACCTTTCCCCTCCTGAGAGCATGTGTAAGTCTTTGACTTTCTTGTGAGGGAGGTTCACGTTTATTTCTATTCCTCTTTCAAAACCAATTTCATTTTCTTCTTCATCTTCTCCCTCCTCACCCTCATCTTCAATTGACTCATCATTTTTCTTTGGTTTTTTATGTTCCATCGTAATAGCTAGGAAGGCTCCCCCACCACCGAACATAAGAGCAAAAAATTCTTGGAATTGTTTGTTGATCTTCTCTACTCCGACTTTAAATTCAGTGTCGAGTTTTTCTTTCAATTCTTGTATTAAAATATGGCAGTCTTTTATACTCTTGTTGAGGTCATCGATTTCTTTTGCCAAAAAGGCATCACGATCTTCAGTCTCTTGGAATTCTTTCATGACATCGTTACCACTTCCACTTCCGGCATCTTCAATCTTTATCTTTATTCTCTCAATCTTGCGACGAATTTCTTCTTGAGAAGATCGGACAATTTCTCCTTCAAACCTCTCCTGCGCAAAAGATATTATTTCTCTTCCGATCATGACGCCAGCTTCAGCAAGCTCCATCTCGAAAGCATTTTTTATTAATGAAAGTTTTTCTTCTTCAAATTTCAAAGAGTGTATCTCTGAAGTGACTTCATTCTTCTCTCTGAGAAGCTCATACAAGACTCTTTCACTGTCACGAAAAGATGCCATACTTTCAGCCTCTTTCTGCTTTAAATTTGAGATAATATCTAAATATTTCTTTTCTTCTTGTTGTATTTTTTCTATCTCATTCAAAATGCCATTTTGAGCTTCAACCATTTCTTTATATTCAGCGTTATCTTCTATCTTGGTATTTTCTTGTTCACCAACCTCTTTGTTTTCATAAAGCTCGCCAAGTTTTATTTTAATATTTTTTAGAGCTTCTACGATATTGGGCAGATCTTCTATTTTAATAGCCTCATCAATGCGAGTCGAAATATCAAGAATAAAAGTCTTCCATTCTACTTCGCTGATAACTTTATTCTTAACTTCTTTTACTTTTGAAAATTGGTGCTCTATACCCTCGATGATTCCTTCTATGCGTCCTAACTTTCTGACAAGTTCATTCTTGTCGCTTCGAAGGACCGATATTTTATTTTCATTTTCTTTTATTTCCCCTGCAAAAATATTCTCATGTTGATTCTCACCATTTTGTTTTTGTAATTCCCCTATTTTTGAATCGAGAGCTGAACCTTTGCTTTCTAATGATTTTCGCAGATCGCCTAAACGTTTTGATTCATTCTCTATATAAGTTCCCTCTTTACCCAAATATGTTTTATAAAAGTTGCGAAGTTCTTCTCTCATTTCTCGAGCTTTCTCAACTACTTGCACTTGCTTCTTCAAAAATGCTAAATGCGGGGCAATCTCGCGACGAAGAGCTTGAACTTCTTTGATATTCAAAAATGTTTTTTCAAGTTTTCTCTCAGATTCTTTGATTCTGAATTGATATACTTTGAGCCCCAATGCATCTTCGATCATTCCTCTACGCTCTTTATTTGAAGCATTCAAAACTCTATCGGCTTCACCTTGAGAGATGATGTGATGTCCCGAACTCCCGATATTGACCGAGGCCAACAAATCAACCACGTCTTTAAGACGCACTTCAGTACGATTGATAGAATATTTATTTGAACCATCAGCAAATACTTCACGGCCGATTATAATTTCATCGTAATCAAGCGATACACCAAGACCACTATTTGTAAAAGAAAAAATTTTATCTTTATTGTCAAAAGTGATCAATACTTGCGCGCGACTAGAAGATGATATACCTTTTGAACCTTTAAATATCAGGTCTACTCCGCCCTTTCCGCGAAGTGACTTCATAGATTGCTCGCCGAGAACGAAACGAATTGCCTCTACGATGTTTGATTTACCTGATCCATTGGGTCCAACAATAGAAGTAATCGACGTGGTAAAATCTACAACGCTTTTTCTTCCAAATGATTTAAATCCTGTTAACTCGATAGATTTGAGAGTCATTTTTAATCAAGCCAATCTTTAACTTCTAATGCTTTATGTGCAGCAACCTGTTCTGCCTCCTGTTTTGATTTACCTTTCCCCTCAGCGATACACTCATCACCAAAAAATATTCCAATAGTAAAATGTTTGTCGTGGTCAGGACCAACTTCATGCAAAACTTTATATGACGGAGTTACATTTAAATATTCTTGGGATTTCTCTTGGACAAGACTCTTAGAATCACGCCACAATTTCTTAGCAACGATAGTATCGATCTTTCCAAATAAAGTTTTAGCAATAAAATCTTTCGCAATATCATAACCACGATCAAGATACACCGCCCCGACATATGCTTCGTAAGTATTGGCAAGGATATAACTTCGAGCCTTACCGACATCTTTCGCCTCACCTTTTGATAAAAGTAAATAATCATTCATGCCAAGAGCAAGTGCCACTTCACCAACGATGACAGCATTCACAAGAGCAGAACGATAAGCAGTGAGACTCCCTTCATCGTGATCAGGATATTTTGAATATAAATAATCGGTGATAATGAGTTCGAGAACTGCATCTCCTAAAAATTCTAAGCGTTCGTTGTGAGATAATTTTGAACCTGTATTTTCGTTAATATACGAACGATGAATAAAAGCTTGTTCAAGCAGCTTTTTATCATTAAAAACAACTTTGGTCTTTTTTTCAAATTGTGAGAAGTCTATCATATGTTATGTGCATTTTTACTTTGTTAATATCTCTATTGCTTTGGTCAAAAGAGGAATCATGTTGTCGTACATTTTAAGATTGGGGATTTCATCCAATTTAAACCATTTAGCATCGTCTAACCCTCCAGTTCCTTTTTCAAGAGTGATATCGGTAAACTTCGACTCAGCCAAAAAGAAAACAACTTGTTTTCTGATTTTACCTTTCTCGGGATGACAAGCAATATATTCATTGCGACCAAGTAATTCTTTTATTTCTATATCAAGATCCATTTCTTCTTTTATCTCCCGTATTGCTCCTTGTTTTTCATCCTCTCCATCTTCAATACTACCTTTAGACAACGTCCAATAACCAAAAACGTCATGTACGAAGGCAAAATATATTTCATTGTTGTCATAAGCATATACGACAGCTCCAGCTTTTTTCTCTATTGGAAATTTGGCTGGATCAGTTTCAAAATGTTTATTTTTCTTGCTGACTTCATCTTTACCAGGTTCACCTATTTCTTTATAAACACCACCGAGAACACCATTGATGAATTTACTAGAATTTTCTCCACCGAAACTTTTCGCAAGTTCAATCGCTTCATTTATGGCAACTTTGGGGGGCACTTGAGTTCTGTCACTAAATAAAAGTTCATAAAGCCCTATTCGAAGAATATTTCTATCGACAATAGAAATCTTTTCAATTGGCCAATCGGGTGCCGCTTTTTCTATTATTTCATCTATTATAGCTTTCTTCTTTACCACACCAAGAAATAACTCGGACATAAAATCAGAGTCATCGAGCCCAGGACCGAATTCTTCAATATTACGCTCAAGCATCTCTTCGGGCTCCGAGTCTTTTGAGACAGCAAAATCCCACTCGAAGAGTGTCTGAAGAACAATTGAACGTGAAAGGTGCCTGTTTGCCATAAAATTAGGTTCTAGTAGCTAGTTTCTAGTGAATAGTTTAATAAAAAACCAGAACCTAATCACCAGAAATTAGAAACTATTTTTTCTTTTTAGCTTGCTTCTTTTCAACTTTTTTAACCACATCGAGAACTTTACGTCCACGATAGAAACCACAGTGTTTACAAACTATGTGAGTCTCTTTCTTCTCACCACAGTTTGAACATGTAGTAAAAACAAGCGCTTTAAGCGCATGATGTGATCTTCGGTTCCCTGTGTGGGAACGCGTATGTCTCATTCGTACTACCATATGAATAGTATAGCTATTTTTACTAAAAATGCAAATATGCTATGATATCTTAGTATGAATAACATAGAACACATTCGTCATTCACTAGCCCATTTACTTGGAGCATCTATAATGGAACTTTACCCAGGTTCAAAGATTACTCTTGGCCCAGCCGTAGATAATGGTTTTTATTATGATGTAGATATTGAAGGTAAAATCTCAGACACTGACCTAGAAAAAATCGAAGCCAAAATGAAAGAATTACAAAAAATTTGGTCCTCTTTTGAAAAAAAGGTTTTAACAAAAGACGAAGCGCTAAAAATATTTGCTGGTAATACTTACAAAGAAGAATTAATAAATGAAATTGTGAAAAAAGGAGAAGAAATTACTGCATATAAATCTGGCGAATTTATTGATCTTTGCCGAGGTGGGCATATAAATGATATGGGAAATATCAAAGATGGCTCATTTAAACTAGACCGCATAGCTGGAGCATACTGGCGTGGAGATGAGAAAAATAAAATGCTTACTCGAGTATATGGGTTGGCATTTGAGACAAAAGAAGAATTAGATGCTTATATTTACCAACAAGAAGAAGCTAAAAAAAGAGACCATCGAAAGATTGGGGCTGAACTGAAGCTATTTACTTTATCTTCTCTTATCGGTTCAGGACTTCCACTTTTGCAACCAAAAGGAATGATTATTCGAAAAGAAATCGAAAATTTTCTTTGGGATTTGCATAAGAAAAAAGGATACAGTCAGGTTTGGACTCCACACATAACAAAAAAAGAACTATACGAAACTTCTGGGCATGCGGCTAAATTCGGAGAAGAACTTTTCCGAGTAAAAGGTGGTGATGAAGAATTCTATATGAAGCCTATGAATTGCCCACACCATATGCAGATATTTGCTGATAACCAATTCTCGTATCGTGATATGCCAGTAAGATACTTTGAACCTGCAACTGTATATCGATACGAAAAAGCGGGTCAACTTTCAGGGTTAACACGTGTTCGTGCTATCACTCAAGATGATGGTCATTTATTCTGCCGAGTATCACAAATAGGTGAAGAAGTGAGCACAATCGTTTCAATTATAAAATCATTTTACGAAACAATGGGAATGATAAAGGGATACTGGGTTAGATTTTCAGTACGCGGAGATGATAAAAGTAAATATTTAGGAAGTGATGAAGTCTGGGATAAAGCTGAAAATGCACTCGAAACTGCAGCAAAAGAAAATGAATTAAATTATAAAATTGGAAAAGATGAAGCTGCTTTCTACGGGCCTAAACTCGATTTCATGTTTAAAGATGCAATAGGACGTGAATGGCAATTAGCAACGATACAATGTGATTTTAATCTACCTGAAAGATTTGAATTAAAATTTGTTAATGAACAAGGCCAAGAAGAAAGACCTGTTGTTATACACCGTGCGGTATCTGGCTCTCTTGAAAGATTTATGGGTGTAATGATTGAACATTTCGCAGGAGCATTTCCTCTCTGGCTTTCACCTGTACAGGTTATAATCTTACCAATTTCAGAACATCAAAAAGAATATGCTGATAATATTTATAAAAAATTAAAAGAGCAAGATATCAGAGTCGAACTTGATGACTCAAATGAATCTCTCGGTAAAAGAATTCGTAATGCAAAGATGCAAAAAGTACCATATATGATAGTGATCGGTGATAAAGAAAAAGAAGCTGGAACGATAACAGTCGAAGGACGCACTGAAAAACTAGAAGGTGTTACCGTAGAAAAATTCGTAGAAAAATTAGAGAAAGAAATAAAAGGAAGAACACTGAATTAAATAAAAATCCCCCAGATAGTGGCAAGGCCACTATCTGGGG
>JANYAX010000025.1 GCA_025361085.1 Candidatus Nomurabacteria bacterium
AAGAATCATTAGAAAAAATATCGAGGTCGAAAACTCATTTTGAGGAAGCGGAAAAAGTACACGAAATGAGGACAAAATTATTTAAGGAGATTAGTAAAATATGATATGATTTGGGTGTAAATTAGGGATTGGAAAATACTCTACGGTCTTTGATTAATCGGTTGGTTCAACGTGTATTAAAATATTTGAAATTTCAGGTATTTTCGATTTAATTAAATCTTTTAAATCATGAGAAATAGAATGCCCCTCTCTTACCGAAATATCTGCGTTTACAATTATATGTAAATCTACGTGGTATTTCATGCCAGTTTTTCTAATAAAACATTTTTCGGTGTTTATCACTCCTGGTACTTCTTTGGCAATATCTCTAACTATAAGAATTATATCGTTATGAGTATGTTCATCCATGATTTCACCTAATGCTGGTCTAAATATTAAATAACAATTATATAAAATAAAAAGAGACGCGAATAAAGCTGCCCAATCATCAGCCGATTCGTAACCTTTGCCGAGAATTAAGGCGATTGTGATCCCGATAAATGCTGCTACTGAAGTAATCGCGTCACTCCTGTGATGCCAAGCATCAGCTTTGAGAGAAGTACTTTTTGTTTCTTTGCTTCTCTTTATGACAAGTCTATAAGATATTTCTTTCCAGGCGATAATAATAAAAAGTACTACGAGTGTCCATGCTTGGGGAAGTTTATGTGGTGTATTAATATTTTCTATACCTTGTTTTGCTATTATATATGCGGCTACTATGAGTGATCCTACTACCATAAATGTAACCAATGGTTCTATTTTACCATGACCATAAGGGTGTTTTTTATCGGCTGGTTTGCTTGAATATTTGAGACCAAGCAGAACTAAAAATGACGAAAAGATATCAGTTGTTGATTCTATGGCGTCAGCAATAAGAGCATAAGAATGACCAAAGAAACCAGCCAACCATTTGATTACAGCTAGAAAGAAGGTACTTATCATACTAAAGTATATTGTTTTAATTGCAGTTTTTTCGTGTGACATAAAAAATGAGAGGAATCTTGATCCTTACAGGATCAGTACACCTTGAGCATATTTTTTGAAATTATTAAATTTCAAAAAATATGCTCAAGGTCTTCAAGCCTCTCACGCAAAGCATACCATGCTTTGCTCCCGGCACAAAATAATAAAAATCTCATATTGTAATATGAGATTTTTATTATTTTGTGCACTTATTCTATCATTTGCTCGAACTTTTTTCCAGAAGAATGATGAGCCGAACGGCTCAAATACTCGAAGATGAGCCGTTTAGAAAATGGATTCAGTTTTGCGGAAACGACATTCTGGGAACAAGGATTCCGCAAAACTTCGGCTATTCTCTTTTTTGAATTCGGCGGAGAACTCTTCTCAGATTCTGCCCGCAGAAAGGGGTCTGGGGAATGAATGAGGGCAGAATCTGAATTCATTTTGGAAAGGTTCGGGGACAGAAATATTAGTGAAAATTAGCTCTCATTCTTGAAGCAAGGGAATTGAGTTTTTGTGTTTGTTCTGAAAGAATACCTAAACTTTTTCTTAGCTCTTTTCGTTTTTCTTCCATTTTCTCATCGGCAAGTTCTGGTCCTAAATTTCTTCCAGCCTCATCAAGCGAAGCAGAAAAAGTTTTCGCACCATAAGCTAGTTTTTCCAAACTCTGAGGATTATCTCTAACTCCACCTCCTGTATTTTTTGGATTCATATTTTCAATCAGTCTACTAATCTTTTGGATATTCTCGTTAATTTGTTCAAGACCATTTATATCAAATTTACCATCAAAATTTTTGATACTTTTTAAGTGACTAACAATACTTTGAAATTCGTCAGGGTTTTGTAATGGTGTAAATTGTTGCTGTTGTCTTTCATACAAAGCATCAAGCATTGTTTTGGATTTTGTCGAAATATCATCAATAGCACTTCTTAAATTTCCTTCAAACTTTTTTACATTTTCTTGAGATTCTTCGCCCACTTCTGATTTTTGAGTATTACTTTCTAGATTAGTTTTTTCTTGGTTTAATTTAGTTATTGATTCCTCTTCTGTTTTTACTGACGGCGGAATTTCATTAGAAAGAGGTAGCCCAAGTCCATTTCGAATTTCATCTATTTTGTTTTTTGTATCTTCAATAATTTGAGTTTTCTTTTCAATTTTTTCGTTTACATCAGACAAAAGAACGGAGTCATCTTTTTCGATAGGTTGCTCTGTTTTTTCATCTCTTTGTTCAAGATTTTTCTTCTGTTGCTCTATTTCTTCAGGAGTGAGTTTTTTAGGTAATTCTTGATTTTCCATATAATTATACTAACACGAATATTAATAAATGACAATTATTTTTTAATAATAGAAATTTTTGACACTTCCTTTTTATGGAATTTTATATTCTCTGGTAATTTTGGAAGTTCCACTTTTTCTTTTTTAGTTATTTCGGCTAATGGTATATTTTCAAGTTTATTGAAAATATTATTTTCTAAAAATGTTTTCTTTTCTGAATCTAATTTTGAACTTTGGGCATATAAACCAACAACACTTTCACAAAAATCTTCATCTTCTGCAAATTGAGCATATTTTGTGATACATTTATTTGATTCTTTAGGTTTTATCGCATACATATTTTCATTTTTTCGTTCTTCTTCTGTTGTAGTTTCCCATCCAAAATTAGACCATTCTTCTTTTAGTTTTTGTTCCATTTTGTCATAAATTGGATGACTAAATTCATGAATAATAGTAGCTTCTAAACCACTAATTTCTGGTATTTCTCTATAACCTTCATTTTTTAACGCTCTAGGGTATATATTTATAACTTTTGATTCCGAATAATTATTTCCATAAAAAGGTTGTTGTGAATTGGAATTAGTTCTTTCTGTTTTTCTTATTAAAATAGTTATTTCTTTCAATGATGAAATTTCAGTAGATTTTTCTAAAAATGAAATTCCTTTAATAATTGAATTTTTTTGTTCCTCTGATAAATTTTCATTAAAATTATAAATAGAATATTCATTTTGATTTCCATTTATTATAAATTGTTCCTTTGGAAAACCTTCATTTTTGAATTCATCTTGAAGCCACCAATTTTCTTGAATTAGCTTTTCTTTTAATTTTTTTAAAACAATTTCTTGAGAATCATCTTTGTATGCTTTTATCTCAATAGAATCAGAAGTATCAGAAGATACTTCTTCAAAAGAAATATTTTCAATATTTTTGAATTTTTCAATTTTATCAGAATCAAGATGACTTGGAATAAATCCTTCCTCGTCTTTTGTGTCGTCATTTTTAAAAGTTCCATTGAGTAAGCTCAATGATTCCTGTATTTCTTTTTCAGCCATTACTTTCTCTTTTTCACTTAAATCTTTAGACAAGGGTGTTTCAATAATTTTCCTTATATTTTTTATAGCTTCATCAAATCTTTTTAGCATATGTCTAATTAACCATTTAACATTATGTAGAAGAAAGGCGTCACCTTTATTTAAATATAAATCTGTATCTACTAAATAAATTTCAGGATTTTCATTTCCTTTTTTAGTTCCATAGATATATTGTGATGCTCCATTTAAATCAGCTAAATGAGCTTCTCCGCTATTTAATTTATCTAAATAATATTTAGAAATTGAAACATATAAATCCTCAAGTTTTTTTAAAAATTCTGGTGTTTCTTCAGCTTTTTCTAAACTCACCCCATCAATCTTATCAGTAATAATATAAACCGTATCTTTATTTTCTTCGTTTTTATCAACAATAATTTCTGATGGAACTTGAATATTATAATTTGTTTGTATTTCTTGGAATAATTTTTTACCCAATTCTATAACAACTTTAGGGTCTGCCAAATTATCATATCTTTCCACTAAATCATCCATACTATCAATTCTTATGACCTTACTAGAATCATCTTTGTATTGATAGAATTCTCTAGAAGTATTCCCAGCATTCAAATCACTTGGTACTAATTTTGAATACAATGGTTTTACCTCATTTTTAAAATTTAAATTTTCATTCATAATTTTAATCAACCAATTCTTTTATCGAAACTTTCAAAGCTTGAGCAATTTTTTCAAGCGTTGAAAGAGTAGGGTTCATTCTCCCATTTTCAATATTACTAATATAAGCTCTATCAACATTCAAGCTTTTTGAAAGTTCTCCTTGTGATAATTTTCTTTTTAGTCTTAATGTCTTTAAATTTTTTCCGAGTTTCTTGCTTGATTCCATATATACATAATAAGAAAACTTGCATTGTATTGCAAGAGTGCAGTATAATGCACTTGTCCCCGAACCTTTCCAAAATGAATTCAGATTCTGCCCCCATCCATTCCCCAGACCCCTTTCTGCGGGCAGAATCTGAGAATAGAACCCCGCCGAATTTAAAAAAGAGAATCAGCCGAAGTTTTGCGGAATCCGTATTTCTAATTTTGAGAATGTCTCTACTTGTGCCGGGGAGAGGACTTGAACCTCCATGAGTGTAACCTCGCTTGCTCCTAAGGCAAGTGCGTCTGCCAATTTCGCCACCCCGGCATATTTGACTATACTAATATATTTTTAGAACTTTTGAAAGTTCTTGAGGCCTGGGGCGGAATTGAACCGCCGCATAGAGATTTTGCAGATCTCTGCCTTACCACTTGGCTACCAGGCCTTTCACGTGCTTCGTCAAATAGCTCTTCTCGAAACGCACACAATAATTTTCTGCTGAAAATTTTGCTCGTACTCGGCCCGTCGGCCTCCGTAAGTCGTTTCTCGAAGACTATTTGTCTTCGCACTTATTATCCTAACTGTTTGCGAGCAAATCGTCAATTTTTTGGCGATTTTTTTCTCCTTCATCTATTCCTACATCTAAAAATGGAACAGGATTAATTTTTAGATTTTTCGAAACATATTTTCTTAGTTCTCCGAGATTCCTTTTTATAAATCCATAAGCTGCTTGTTCTTTCTCTTGTGGCATGACACTTATCATGATAGTTGCGCGTTTTCCGTCAGGGGAGAGAAGAACTCTCGTCACAGTAATGAGCGACGTTGGTCCAGCTTCGCGTTCAATGAAAATTGCTGCGAGTTCTTTTATATTATTTTTTATTTTTTCATTTCTAAATTCTGACATATTTTTTATAAAATTTCCGCACAAAATGTAATTTTATTCGCGCTTTACCCAGAGTACTGGGCTCCGACGCGACTCATAAAATAACATTTTGTGCTCCAATTTATTTTATTACAATTTCAAAAGCTTCTAATACATCTCCGCTTGCGATATCTATCTTTGTCTCTACTTGGATTCCGCAGTCTGAGCCTTCAAGTACCTCTTTCGCTTTAATCTTATTTGTCTGTAATTCTACGATTTTTCCTGTTCCTATTTCAAAATCACGACGAATGATACGGATTTTACTTCCGAACGTGATTCTCCCCGTTGTGACTTTTCCGCCGACGATATGTTTGCCTTTTGTAGAGCCGAAAGTTTTTAATACTTTCAAAGTTCCTATTACCTCTACGGTTTCTTGTCTTGGACGACGTTCTTCTACGAGTTCTTTTAGCCAGTCAGTTAATTTGTAAATAATATCGTAAGTTTGAACTTCTACTTTTAATGTTTCATTCAAATCTCTTGCTCCGCTATCGATCTTTACATTGAATCCGACGATGATACTTTCTTTGTTCACATTTCCCATTTTCAAATCGGATTCATTTATTGCACCGACTCCCTTACCGATTATTTTAAAAGAAATTTCTTCAGTATTTAATTTTGTAATTTCTTTTTCGATAGCTTCTATTGTCCCAGCTACATCTGTTTTTATTATTATAGGAATTATTTTACCAGTCGTTTCAACTCGCTTCTCAGAAGTTTTATTATTTCTATTTTCTTCTTTTAATTCCGAAACATAATTTTCTGCTTCTTTTTTTGTATCAAATGATTCAAAAGTGTTACCAACTTCTGGCATTAATTCAAAACCCACAAGGCGGATAGGGGACGAAAATGTGGCCTCTTTTATGGGTTTTCCGAGGAAATTCTCCATTATGCGAGTATTTACAATAGTTTCTCCGCATGCGACAAACATTCCTGCACGAAGGGTGCCATCTTTGATTACACATGTTGCAGAAACTCCTCGTTTGGGGTCGCGTTTTGCTTCGATAATTATACCGGAAGCATTATTTTTAGGACTTCCTTTTAAATCTTGTAAGTCAGCGACTAAAATAATCATTTCTAAAAGTTCGGTAACTCCAGTTCCCGCTTTTGCTGAAATAAGGACGAATGGAATATCTCCACCCATTCCTTCCAAATAAATTTCTTTTTCAGACAAATCCATTTTTGTTTTTTCAATATTGGCATTTGGTTTATCTATCTTATTTATGGCAACAATATATGGAATTTTATTTTCTATTATAGTTTTGTAAGCTTCGAGAGTTTGTGCTTTTACAGAATCTTCTGCGGATACTACGAGGATTGCAATGTCGGCTGCTTCTGCTCCACGAGTGCGCATTTTAGAAAAAGCTTCGTGCCCAGGAGTATCTATAAAAGTTATTAATCTATCGATTCCGTTTTCATCTTTATGACTTACTTCATAGGCGCTTATGCATTGAGTTATACCGCCAGCTTCTTTATCAACAATATTTGATTTTCGAATATAATCAAGAAGAGTCGATTTGCCGTGATCAACATGCCCCATCACAACGACGACAGGTGGGCGAACTTTTTCAGTTGTATTTTTTGTATCTGGCATAAAAATAAATATTTACGCAGAAAGTAAATTTTTATTCGCGCTTTACCCAGAGTACTGGGCTCCGACGCGACTCATAAAACTTCACTTTCTGCTCCAATATTTCAATCGTTATATTACTTTATTGCTTTTTCTAAAACTTCTTTCTCTTCGCTCGAAAGTTCGAATTCTGATTTTCCATTTATAATTGGTTTTGCAAAAATACTCATTCTGTCGCGTGCATAAAGGCTCGACATAACCACACCATTTTTTTCATCATTCATAAATGCTATCGCAAAACTTTGGTTTCCTCCTGCATCAACAAATGGGTTAAACCTTACGGTTTCAATATTTCTGATCGATTTATCAAGTCGGCTGTCTACTGTAACTAAATGTTTTTCTATCTCACCCTCCATTTCTTCTAGTTGATTCATCTTTTTACCAATCAAGACAATCATTTCTTCTAGGTTGCGGGCCTTTGTTCCAGCAAAGATTTTCTTTAATCGAAGCTCAATCATCAGTATCCATAACAAAATGATGACAACAGCTCCGGAAATTATATAAAATAAGATAGTGGTATTCATATATGGAAAGAGTATATACCAATAAGGCTTTTTTTACAATGCTGTGGTATATTGATAAATAATGAAAATAAAAAACAAGTCGCTTGGTTAGAGCGACTTGCACAGGCTATCAATTTTTGACATACAGTGGGGCTTGTATGTTGATGTGGACTCCAGTATTAAATTGGAAATCTTTTGTTTCTGACCCGTGATTAATGTTTGATTGTACGTCTACAAATAGGAAGAAAATTGCATCGCCAGTCTTTGAACTGTATTTAATGCTCTTTTCAATTCCAGCGATGACACTACCGCCTTTTGTGCTTAGAAATTTGCTGAATGTTAAATATACGTTAACATCTTTTTCTTGGTTAATAAAATATCCGTTAACATTTTTAATCGAGTTGTTTCCTAGCACATACAGGAAGTTGTGGCATGTTTTATTTGTGACGAAGCAAATGTTTGGGCATACATTGTAACTTAGTACAAACGGCTGTTTGTTATTGGTAAACGTTGTTGTCCCCGAAGCTGCGACCACCATTCCCCAGGTAATCTTGTTTAAAGAGAATTTACCATTTTGTGCTTCAACTGTAATGGCACAGAAAATCGAAAGAGCAAGAACAAATAGTTTTTTCATTTTATACGTTTTAAATTTTCATAAGTATATCACATAATTTCTAATTTGTAAATAGAACCAAGTTATGTTATAATAGTAAAACAAATATGAAAATATTAAAAAATAGAAAAATTTATCTTGATCATGCTGGGGCGACACCTTTGGATAAGAGGGTTACTCACAAAATGGCTCTTTATGAGAAGAGGTTTTTTGCTAACCCAACAGCTATATATGAAGATGGGGTAAAAGTTCGAAATGTTATTGAAGATGGGAGAGAAAAAATCGCGCGTCTCATAAATGCACACAGTGATGAGATTATTTTTACTGGTAGTGGTACAGAAAGTGATGCGCTTGCGATACTTGGGTTAATTGCCAATTACCGATTACTAATTACTGATGAGAAGAAAGAAAAAATAATTCCACATATTGTTACAACCAAGATAGAGCATCCAGCAGTGTTAGAGAATTGCAAAATGCTAGAAGAGAGAGAAGAAGCAGAGGTTACTTATATATCGGTTCTAAAAAATGGAATTGTTAATCTTGAAGAATTGAAAGACTCACTGAAAGAAAACACAATTTTGGTTTCGGTCATGTATGCCAATAACGAAATCGGAACAATACAACCGATAGAAGAAATTGCGAAAATAATTAGGCACTTTAAAAAGGTCAGGCAGGAAAATCGGCGGGAAAGGGCCTTGCCTCAAGAGAGCCCGAGGCAAGGCCTTCCAGAGCCGATTTTTCCTCTCTTCCACACCGACGCATGCCAGGCTATGAATTATTTGTTTACAGAAAATATCGAGAAGCTCGGTGTTGATTTAATGACTTGGAATAGCTCAAAAATTTATGGACCAAAAGGAATTGGGGTTCTATACAAAAAGCGGGGTGTTCTGCTTTCTCCTCTTTATACTGGCGGAGGACAAGAGTTCGGTCTTCGCTCTGGGACCGAAAGCGTCTCATTGGCAAGTGGTGTAGCTGAAGCTCTCGCTATTACAAATAAAATGAAAAAAAGTGAAGTGGATCGTCTTACAAAAATTCGTGATTATGGAATAAAAAAATTGTTATCACTTTCTAGTGAGACTGGTTATAAAATAATCCTGAATGGCGATAAAGATAATCGTTTACCAAATAATATAAATATTTCTATAAGAGGTATCTCGAGTGAATTGCTAGTTATCGAACTTTCGGCTCGAGGTATTTCTGTCTCTGAAAAAAGTGCATGCAAAAGTGACGACGATGATAAATCATATGTCATCGGTGCTATCAGAAAAATTTGCCCCAAAGATGGAGTTGAAGAAGGATCTCTTCGGATATCACTAGGGAGATGCAATAAAATGAGAGATATGGACGTATTATATAGTGAACTTAAAGTTATTTTAGACAAATATAAAGGCTGGAAATAGTAAATAAATATGGTATACTAAACTCATGGATATTAAAGAATTAGACAAAAAACAGCTTATTTTATTAACATTACTTATAACTTTTGTAGTTTCTATTGCGACGGGTATAGTTACGGTTTCTCTCATGAGCAAAATGCCGAAAAGTGTTCCTCAAACAATTAACAATGTTATTCAGCGAACGATAGAGAAAGTTACGACAGTTCAAGTTCCAACTCCTGCTACGATAGATACAACAAAAACAAATTCAGGTAGCGGAACGACAGCGGGTCAAGATGATCGAGTAGTACTGTCAGGAAACGGTGATGCTTTAGTACCAATATATTTAAAAAGTACGAATATCTCTGCTACTGCAAATGAAAACACAACAGATGCAAAAGGCAATGCCATTGTAAATGAACCATCACCAATTGGCCAAGGAATTATTGTTTCAGATGTCGGGCTAATTCTTGTAGATTCAGGTTTAATCAAAGACTCTGAATCATACAAAGTAATTTTAAATAAAACAGATTTTGATGTTTCGGTTTTGAAAAAGTTTGATAATGGATTTACTATATTGAAAATTTCACCGATAATACCTATAACTCCAGCAACTCCAGATACAACTACCATAACCCAATAAAATTTATAAAATAGTTTCTTTTTATCTTAATTCTCAATTACTATTATTATATGCCCCCGTTTAACAACCCCGAACAAGAAAAATCATCGAATGTATATTTTTTCTAAACGGGGCGAGAAGTGATATGATGAATTTCCATTAGTAATTAATAATCAGTAATTATCCATTATTTTATGCCTCCATTTAACAATTTTACAACTAAAGCGAAAGAAGTAATCCGAAGAGCTCATGAGCTCGCTATTGAGCGTGGTCAGAATCACGTGAATTCTTTGCACCTACTTACTGCACTCTTAGTCCAAGAAGATTCTTTGGTTGTTTCAATACTAGATAAGATGGATATTGATACAATGCTCCTCACTGATAATTTAATAGAGATGGTTGAATCACCCGAGAGTCGCAATACACTTTCTCCTTCGTATCAGATCTACCTCACACCAGATCTAGCAAAAGCAATCGAGAATTCATCAAAGGTAGCGTTGGATCTTAAAGATGAATTCGTTTCAACCGAACATTTATTTGTTTCACTTTTGGATGTGCCAGGTGAAGCTCGTGAATTATTGGGACGTTTTAAAATAGAAAAAGCAAAAGTCATTGAAGTTTTGAAACAGTTTCGTACAGAAAATGTGACTGGTACAAATTCTCCTAAGAAACCAAAACTTTTGGTTAAATTTACTCGCAATCTCACTGATCTTGCCAGAGTAGACAAACTCGACCCAGTTATAGGGCGCGATACAGAAATCATGCGCATGATGCAAATACTTTCTCGTCGTACGAAAAATAATCCTATTCTTATTGGTGAAGCGGGTACCGGGAAAACTGCAGTCGCAGAGGCTTTAGCTATTCGCATTGCGAAAAATGATGTACCTGAAAGTTTAAAAGATAAAGAAGTCGTATCGCTTGATTTAGGTTTACTCTTGTCTGGCACAAAATACCGCGGAGAGTTTGAAGAGAGACTTCGTGGTATCATGAAAGAAATAGAAAAGTCAGATGGGAAAATAATTCTTTTCATCGACGAGATACACACTATCGTCGGGGCAGGAAGTTCTGAGGGGTCTCTTGATGCTTCAAATATGTTGAAACCAGCACTAGCGCGTGGAGAACTTCGTGCGATCGGAGCGACAACGCTGAAAGAATATCAAAAGCACATTGAGAAAGACCCAGCTCTTGCTCGACGTTTTCAGCCTGTATATATCGATGAACCAAGTATCGAAGATGCCGTGGCGATACTTCGCGGATTAAAAGAAAAGTATGAACTTTTCCATGGAGTTAGAATTACCGATGACGCTATCGTTTCGGCAGTAAACTTAAGCGCTCGATATATAACCAATAGATATTTGCCAGATAAAGCAGTCGATCTTATCGACGAAGCTTCATCATCACTACGTCTTGCTCTTGAGAATAAACCACCAATCCTAGAAGATGCCGATCGAAAGATTATGCGTTTTGAAGTTGAAAAAGAAGCACTGACGAAAGAAATAAAACGAGAAAGCAAATCTCAAAGCAGAGAAGCTAAAGACAGACTAAAAGACATAGAAAAAGAAATTGCCAATCTAAAAGAAAAAACTCACGAACTTGAACTTAAATGGAAAAATGAAAAAGAAACAGTTTCTCTAATTCGTTCGATTAAAAAAGAATTAGAAACATTACGAGTTGAAGCCGAGAATGCTGAAATTAGGGCAGACCTAGGAAGAGCTGCTGAGATTCGTTACGGAGAAATTCCTGATTTACAGAACAACCTCGAGATAAAACTTTCTCGTCTCAAGAAACTTCAAAAATCTCGCCGAATTCTAAAGGAAGAAATTACTGCTGAAGATATCGCTTCAGTCGTGGCCCGTTGGACAGGAATTCCACTTGAGAAAATGATGGAAGAAGAATTAAAGAAATTAGCAAACCTAGAGAATGAATTACGTTTGCGAGTAGTAGGGCAAGATGTTGCGATCAAAAAGATTGCCGATGTTGTTCGCCGAAGTCGCGCGGGTATTGGTGACCCAAATAAACCAATTGGTTCATTTATTTTCCTTGGTCCAACTGGGGTCGGGAAGACAGAACTTACAAAAACACTGGCTCAATTTATGTTTGATGACGATAAAGCTCTTATTCGTGTAGATATGAGTGAGTACACAGAGCGTCACAGTGTTTCGAAACTCATTGGCTCACCACCGGGGTATGTTGGTTACGATGAATCTGGTAATTTGACCGAAGCAGTAAGACACCGTCCTTACTCGGTAGTTTTGTTTGATGAAATAGAAAAAGCTCACCCAGAAGTGTTCAATGTGCTTTTGCAAGTTCTTGATGAAGGACGCCTTACAGATGCGAAGGGTAGAGTTGTGAATTTCAAAAATACAATTATAATTCTCACTTCAAATCTTGGTTCAAATTATATTGAGAAGATGGAAACGTTGGGATTTTCGAATAAGACAAAGCAAGATGAATATTCACAGACAAAAGAAAAAGTTTTGGACGCTCTCAAAGATAATTTCAGACCAGAATTTTTGAATAGACTCGATGATGTTATTGTCTTCGATATTTTGCCACTTCCTGTGATTCGAAATATTGTAGATATTAAAATGAAAGTTATCCGTGAACGTTTACAAAGCAAAGGTATCGAGATCGAAGTTTCCAATGAGGCTCTAAATTATTTAGCGAAAGAAGGTTACGATCCACACTTTGGAGCAAGACCACTTGGGCGATTGATACAAGACAAGATCTTGAACCCAGTCGCTATGCTCATGATTTCGAAAGGAGTAAAAAGGGGTGACACCGTTTATGTTTCAATAAAAGATAATGAAATGATTGTTGAAATGAAAAAGCAAAAAAATTTAAAATCTGACCTGCTTCTGAAAAATCAAAAAGTGAAGGCATAAAAAAGAGCCGTTCGATCGAACGGCTCTCTACTATCATATTGATAGCGGTTTTTTCTTGAATTTTTCTTGCATAATAACCCCTATTCCACAAGGTTTAAAATATTTCTTAGGGAATCATTGTTGGTGCATAAAAATACTTCTTTCCCACAAAAAGCGCAGGGCTTTTTGTGTCTGACCATGGCTCCGGATCGATTTTCCCATTCGTTGGGATGGAATTTTTCGACGCAATCATTGCACAGGTACATGGTCTTTTGAGAGAACAATATTTTGTCTAATTTTTTTTTATCGCTAAAAAATTTTGTTGCTCTTTGAACATCTTCCAGTGTTGCATCTGGTGAAAGGTTAAGTTCAACCAATTCCATTTGGTCGATCTCGCCGCTTCCTTCACAACCTCCGGTTTCATTGTCAAAACGATTTTCTTCTTCTGGCATTTTATATGTTTTTTAAAGTTTATACTCAAATTACAATTTCAATAGCAGTATATATTTATTTTGTTATATTGCAAGGAATACTCTATTTATGGACAAATAATGTATTGAGTGGTAATCTTTTATTGAAAATAGTATAAACCAAAAACCAGATATATGGATAAAATATTGAGTTTTATTATGAAGGTCTTTAGATGGATTTTCATAATTATTGCCCGGGTGTTTTTTGCAATTGTACCTCCATTCGTTTTTCTTTTTTTGGGAGGGTTTGTCAGCTATGAACTGCTGGCGTACGTTATTCCGATCAAACAGTTTTGGCCGTGGGTTGGAACATTTTTCTTTGCAACAGTATTGTTTGCTTTTGGGCTCGTTGTCTTTTTCATGAAATGGTTCAGAAAAACCAGTTTGTGCAAAAAGATATACCCAGTCAGGTTTCTGGAAGTTCTAGGATAAACTTGTATAGAGCAGGCATCAACATAGATGCCTGTTTTCATTTGTGTCTCTATTGTACCAAGCTCGAACATTTTTTCAAAATCGGAATTGAAAGCTAACCTTACGCTCGACTTTTTTCTTTCCTTAAATATTCCTACTACGCTCTACTAATGTATCAATTCTCTAAACTGCGGACTTCGGTTTTGCGAAACTAATTTGCGGGAAGGGATTCGCAAAACCTCGACTTATTTCCATTTTGCCTTGAATTCTCTTTTGCCGTGCAGGAAG
>JANYAX010000028.1 GCA_025361085.1 Candidatus Nomurabacteria bacterium
CAAAAACTTAGGTCGGGGCAGTCTCGTGTGACACTTATAACACACGACGAGGGTTGCGTTCGTTACCCCACTTAAGGGAACAATTCAAACCACGAACTGACGACGGCCATGCATCACCTGTCTACTAGTCTTGCGAGGGCTCCGGTTTCTCGGAGCTTTCACGTAGATTTCTAACCTTGGTAAGGTTCTTCGTTTATCGTCGAATTAAACCACATAATCCACTACTTGTGCAAGTCCCCGTCTATTCCTTTGAGTTTTAGCCTTGCGGCCGTACTTCCCAGGCGGATCTCTTAACGCGTTAGCTACGTCTCTCAGAGGGTCGATACTCCGAAAGACTAGAGATCATCGTTTAGGGCGTGGACTACTGGGGTATCTAATCCCATTCGCTACCCACGCTTTCGTGCTTGAGTGTCAGATATGTGCCAGTATAGTGCCTTCGCTTTTGGTGTTCCCAATAATATCAACGGATTTCACCCCTACACTATTAGTTCCCTATACCCCTCACACTCTCAAGTCATGCCGTTTCGTTCGCGGTTCTTAGGTTAAGCCTAAGGATTTGACAAACGACTAACATGACCACCTACGCACCCTTTACGCCCAATAATTCCGGATAACGCTCGGGGCTCTCGTATTACCGCTCCTGCTGGCACGAGATTAGGAGCCCCTTATTCCTGAGGTACCGTCAATAAACTTCTTCCCTCATAAAAGATCTTTACACTCCGAAGAGCTTCATCAATCACGCGGCGTCGCTCCGTCAGACTTTCGTCCATTGCGGAAGATTCTCGACTGCAGCCACCCGTAGGTGTATGGGCCGTGTCTCAGTCCCATCGGTGGGGGTCAGCCTCTCAGCTCCCCTAAGCGTCATAGCCTTGGTGGTCCTTTACACCGCCAACTAGCTGATACTTCACAGGCCTTTCCCTAAGCGAAAAACTTTACTCCGGAGAGACTATCGTGTATTAGCTTACCTTTCGGTAAGTTGTTCACGACTTAGGGGGAAGTTCCTATGTATTACTACCTCGTTCGCCACTAACTTCAAACGACCTTTGACTTGATATAATCTCATCTCTGGAAAAATGAAGTCCGTTCGACTTGCATGCCTTATCCACGCCGCCAGCGTTCATCCTGAGCTAGGATCAAACTCTACTTAAAAATAGAACGGAACAAAAGAAAAAATACTTTTGTGTCCTTAAACTGGATTAATGTCTCACAGCGCTCTGTGAGACTTACTTATTTGCGTTGCATCATTAATTCGGGTTGAATTAATGTGCTTTTATTTGTGATACAAAACTATATAAATTTCAAAGAAAATAAATCAGCCAGGTATACACCAGACTGTAAGGACTATTATATAGATATAAATAAAGAAGTCAAGCATTTTACCGTCTATTCTACTCATAGAAAAACCCGTTAAAAATAAGGGGTTTTTAGTAAAAATTCACAAAGTTGGATCTAATGGGTCGATGTATCCAATATGGCTATCTCTTTCTGCTCTCTTTTTTAGAGCTTTTGCTATGGCTATTTTTTTTGCTAATTCTATTTGTGCTGGAGTTTTTGTACTTTTAGTTGGATGAGGAAATTCTTTCTTATCAAAACCTTTATGGTAACCAATATCCTCCCAAGGGTCTACTTTATCAAATTCTTCTGTTTTTATTACATCATTCTCATCTCTCTGTTCTTCCAATCCATCTAAAATACTATTTTCATAATTATTTTCAAATTGTTTTACAATCTTTTCAATTACCAATTGATATTCAAAATTTACATCTTCACCTTCTTCAATTCTTTTTTCTAATTCTTCTTTTTTTTCCAAAAGCTCTTCTAGACTTTCATTGTCTTCTATTTGTTTTTCGTCCAAAGTAGGCTCCGATGTAATAGGTGCCTTAGGTTCACTTGGTATATTAATTGATTCAAAATTCTCCATATAGTTTTATTTTTTTAAATTTTGCAATCTTTCAAGTTCTTCTTTGTAATAATTAGCAGAATCATTATGCTCTGACTTAACATAAGGATAATCCTCTTTATTAAAAAGTTCACCACTTTCTTCTGGTTGTATTATATTATTTTCATCATTTAAAGACCCTTCCGTAACTTTTTGATTCATACTAAAAAACTCGTCATCTTTACCAAATTTTTCGAAATTTATCATATACTTTATTATACTACTTTGTGCCCCGTGAGGGAATCTCGCCCTACGGTCGCTGGTATTTTTCATGTTGTAAACAACATTGAAAAATCTTTCGCTCCCCTCACGCAAGCAAAGCAGTTTGCTTGCTACGAGGCACACATATTAAAAAAGACGCCTTAGCCGCTTTTTTAATATGTGTGCCCCGTGAGGGAATCGAACCCCCGACCATCTCCTTAAGAGGGAGCTGCTCTACCAGCTGAGCTAACAGGGCAAACTATTTACTTTTTAAAATTAAACTTTATCTCACTATACTAGCTTTAGACCTACCAAAACAGCTAACAGGGCAAACTATTTACTTTTTAAAATTAAACTTTATATACTATATTATTTTCTTAATAATTTTACAAGTTCGTCTGTAAGTTTTTTTACAGAAGCATCATCATAAAGCGAAAGCGTGAAAACTGGTTTTTTTAATTTCTTAAATTCACTCTTTATTTTTTCTATTTTTTTCTCATCACCGATGACATCAGTTTTTGTAAGAATTATGACTTCATTTTTCTCAATTAATGATTCATCGTAATTTTCTAATTCTTTACGAATTTGTTTATACACTTTCATTGGGTTTTCATTTTCAAACGATACTAAATGCACTAGCATTCGAGTTCTTTTGATATGACGGAGGAATTTGATACCTAATCCTTTCCCTTCACTTGCCCCTTCTATAAGACCTGGAATATCGGCAATAGTATAACCAAAGAAATCGCCCAAATTAGGATCAAGTGTTGTGAACTGATAACTTCCTATTTTTGCTGAAGCATTGGTGACAGCATTCAAAAGTGATGATTTGCCAGCATTCGGTAAACCGATCAATCCTGCATCAGCAAAAAGCTCAAGCTCAATTTTGAAATTCCCTTCTTCTCCACTTTTACCCTTCGTTGCTTTTTCAGGAGTTGTGTTTATAGAACTTTTAAACTGTTCATTGCCATAGCCTCCGACTCCACCTTTTAGCAACAATTCTTTTTGGCCGACTTTATCAAGTGATACCTTCCCATTACTTTCTATGTTAGTAATAATAGAACCCACTGGTAATTCTATTATCAAATCTTTCCCATCTTTTCCATGACGACTTCCACCAGCACCTTCATCTCCATCTTCAGCTTCGAAAGTTTTCTTGTGTTTGTATTTTGAAAGCAAATGAATATCGTTAAGAGCGACAGCATAGACATCACCACCCTTACCACCATCACCTCCGTTGGGCCCACCTTTATCTATAAACTTTTCCCGACGCCAGCGAACAACCCCGTTTCCACCGTGGCCAGCTTTTGCAAAAAATTTTATTTCATCGATAAACATATGTTTTTTAAAGGAAGAATAAAATTGTTTAATTTTCTTGCGCTTTACCCTAAAGGGCTCCGGCACGACTGCGAAAATCAAACAATTTTATTCTTCCTTTTGCTACTTTACGTCAATAATGCCTTTTCAGCAAGCTTTATAGCACTTTCTTTTGATTTAACCGCTAAGTAAAACCCATTCTGATGACAGAATACAACATCCGAGATACCAGTAGCCTCTTTTAATCTTTCATCTCCGCCAGTGAATCCTCTCCAAGATTCAGGGAATAGTTTTCTGCTTTCCATTGTCTCTGGGCTTTTCTTTATGGCTTCTACTTTCCATAGATGACTTTTCGAGCTTGGATAAATCAGATATATCGGTTCGGGTAACTTTGATAAAGTATCTTGTAATAAATATCTGGGAAAATCTATTTCGGATGTTATTATTCGTTTATCGTTCGATTTGTTGTAATCACCAATGAGAGCTTCTATCCCTTCTATATCATCTTTCGCAATTTTTATTTCTCTCTTTAATAATTCTACGACTTTCTCGACTTGGTTTTCAAATATTTCATCAATGTCTTTATTTTCTTCTTTCCAAGTAGGAATCACAGAAAGAAATATTGCTTCTACATTGTACGGAAAAACATTTTTAATTTTGGGTATTAAAATATCGAAACCCTCATCTGTAGCATCGATAGATTGGACAATTTTATTATCAATTTTATCTGCAACTTCTTTACTTCCGCATATTTGTTCACCATACTTTTTCCAAACCAAACCAAAAGCAGCATAAGGTATACCATTCTCGCGAACTCCACCGCCACCTTTTTGATGATGATCGAATCGGTTTTTCTCCGGATCGTTTACTCCACCCACGTCGTATACATAATTTCCTGTTTCAAAAATTTTAGGGTCGCGAGTACGAATGATTTTTATATTTCCATTATTGAGTATTGAAAGAATTGCAGTCGCGAAAAGATCATCGGTATGAAAGGCACCATTGTGAGTAACGCATATTTTCTTTTTATTAAAAAATGACATTTTATTTATTTATTTATTTCTTTAGTTTCAAATAATTCGATAGCAAAGGCGACGATCTTCTCAAGAACAAAGAACATTAAGAAGAATATAAGTATTATACCAAGAAACTTGCGAATATCCTTACTTATAGACATGGCCGTTAAACTGAAGAAATAACCGATAGAAAGCATTGTAACTGACCACGCTATGAGTGAAGACACTTCGGCCTTTATGAAAGTTCGTATTTTTATCTTTTTGAATCCAGCGAAAACGAGCGAGAACAAGTGCATACCAAGAATTAAAAACCGTGACAAGAAAATAGAAAGAAAAGGTTTTTGCAAATAATTTGGTAAAAAATAATTCACACGACTTTCTGCTTGAAGTAGAAAATTGTTTGTCGAGTGATACTTTTGTAAATAATAACCAATTTTATAACCAATAAAAGATTTTATGCTACCACCAATAATAATCGAAAGAATTACTAAAAAAATATTTAGGGATCCGAGGTGAGTGAAAATCCCTGCCATTACTACGACGATCTCTCCTTCTATTATCATTCCAAGAATAATCAATAAATATCCGATTCCAGCATTATCAGCGGCAAAATGTTTAATATAACTTAAGGTCAGCATATTTGATTAGTCGTCGAAGTGAAATATTTTGGTCAATATCCAATTTATTATTGATACCAGCAATGATCCGATGAAGGCTGCTTGGAATGTCGTAACTGAAAAACCTTTAATAAAGGTGCCGAGATACCAGAACACTGCCCCATTTATCACAAGCGAAAAAAGTCCTAATGTAATAAGGTTGATTGGTAATGTTAATATCTTGACTATTGGCTTTATAAACATGTTAAACAAAGTGAGGCAAGCCCCTACGATTAGAGCTACCCAAATAGGATCGACAGTGATACCTGTAACAATTTTTGTAGTTACAAAAACAGCAACCGAAAGAATAATAAAACGTAAAATAATTTTCATCTATTTTTTATATTTATTTAAATAATGTATCGACTATTTCTTTTACTAAACTGCCATCGGCTTTACCTTTTAAATCTTTCATAAGTGATGCCATAAACATTCCTTTCTTCGTAACATCGACAGCGTCAAGTTCCGCAATTTTATTTTTGACAATTTCTTCTACTTCACTTCTCTCCATCAGCTTGGGGAGGAATTCTTCTAGAATTGAGAGCTGAGCTTTTTCAACCTCGACTAAATCCGCACGATTCCCTTTTGTGAATTGTTCAATAGAGTCTTTCCTCTGTTTAGATGCGCGAGTAATAACTTTTATAACTTCTTCATCGGTTAGCATATCTTGTGGAGTTTTACCTGTAGCCACAAGCTCATTGGTAAATGCCGTGACAAGCCCACGCATAACCTCGAGACGAACCTTATCCCCTGCCTTCATTGATTCCTTTATTTGATTTTTAATTTGTTCATGTAATGACATGTGGTTTATTATACCAAAAATGATACAATAATGGAATGAATCCCGTTAGAAGCCGCGATCACGGCAAGAGAACGAGATTAAGAAAATAAATTATTAAAATAAATTGAAAAAAGCAGAACAAAATCACCACAAGGTGACCGCGATCTGCTTCTAAACGGGATGAAAAAAATTATATTTTTAGACACAGAAACAACTGGGAATGAGCCCAAAAAAGATTTTCTTTGCCAGCTTGCATACAAGACGCGAGACCTGCCAGCGCAGGCAGGTGAAACTTTTTGTGAACTATACAAACCGCCGATTCATATTCCACCTGAAGCAAGTGCTGTGACTCATATAACAGACAAAACAGTTGTTGATAAAAAAGTATTTAGAGAAAGTCCTGAATATGTAAGAATAAAAACACTTCTCGAATCACCCGATTCAGTTCTCGTAGCCCACAATGCAAAATTTGATATTGCTATAATTGCAAATGAAGATATCATCCCCGCACATTTTATTTGCACTCTGCGAGTAGCAAGATTTTTGGATAAGAACAATGTCATTCCACAATACCGTCTACAATATTTGAGATATTATTTAGATATAGATATTGAGGCATCCGCACACGATGCTCTTGGCGATGTTTTAGTTCTCGAAAAATTATACGAGAGATTACTTGATAAAATAAAAGAAACCCCCTCTGCCTTTGGCATCTCCCCCTTATCAGGGGGCGAAGAAATACACGATCAAATTATAGAGAAAATGATAGAAATATCATCCAAACCATCACTTATGAATATGTTTAATTTCGGGAAATATAATGGCAAGACCGTCCAAGAAGTCGCCAACATTGACCGCGGATACTTAGAATGGATGCTCGCGCAGAAAGAACAAAATGAGGATAATGAAGAAGATTGGATATATACTCTTAGATATTATCTTGGCAAATTGCAGTAAAAATATGATAGAATAAGAATATGAATTTACTTATAATCATTTTCCTTGGAATACTTATTGTTTTAGTAATCGGGCTATTCTTCTTTATGAAAAAAGAACCCGCAAAAAATGATGACAACTCCGTTCAACTTTTACTTACTCAAATAAACGAACTTTCTCGCACGATAGATAATAAGCTTGGAGAATCACAAAAAGAAATCAACCAGTCGATGCGTTTTCAATCGACTGAGACTTCGCGTATTATTGCCGATATTACCGAGAAGATTACTCGCCTCGATGAGACCAACAAACAAGTTGTTTCTTTTGCTGATCAACTTAAAAATTTGCAAGATATACTAAAAAACCCAAAACAACGCGGAGTGCTCGGAGAATATTACCTAGAAACTTTGCTTAAGAATGTCATGCCTCCAGGCTCTTACCAAATGCAATATACTTTTCCTGACGGAAATATTGTTGATGCTGTAGTTTTTGTTAAAGACAAAATAATACCAGTTGATTCTAAATTCTCTCTTGAGAATTACAACAGAATGTCAGAAGAGAAAGAACCAATGCGGAAAAAAGATTTAGCAAAGATTTTCGAAAATGATTTAAAAAATCGTATAGTCGAAACTTCAAAATATATACAGCAAGAAAACAATACTATGGATTTTGCTTTTATGTTTATACCACATGAAGCTATTTATTATGACTTGCTAGTTGGAACAGTAGGTGCAAGTGGTGACGAAGCAGAAAATCTAATACAAAGAGCTGCAAGTAAATACAAAGTCATTATCGTTTCTCCTACTTCATTCTTAGCATATCTGCAAACCGTCCTCCAAGGGTTGAAATCAATGCAAATAGAAGAAAGTGCAAAAGATATCGTCAAGAGAGTTGGCGAACTCGGAAAGCATTTAAAGAGTTATGAAGAGGTTCACCAAAAATTGGGTAACGCTATCAGTACAGTCGTCAATCATTTCACAAAGTCTAATCATGAATTCAGAAAGATAGATAAAGACGTCATGCGTATCACTGGCGAAGCGATAGAGATAGAAACTCTCGCTATCGAAAAACCACAAGAAGATGATTAAAGAATAAAACAAAAAACGCCGTATGGCGTTTTTTGTTTTATTTTAGCATCCAGGATAAGAGCAGTAACCACTCCCTCTATTATAATTAGAACCACCTTGATAACCGAAATGATTATAATAACTACCATAAGAATATGCGGTTGGATTGTAATAAGAATTGTTATAAACACCTTCGTTATAAGGATTATAACCTCTATACCCAACACTATAATTGTATGACGGATAAAAATATGAGTTTTGAAAACCATTATAATACAAACCCCCACTGTAACCGTCAGTCACATAGTTGTAGTATGGGCTATAACTATTACCATAACCATAACCATAACCACTACTATAACCCCACGCAAAAGTAACACTTGGGGCCAATAAAAGCCCAAAACCCATTAATAATACAGATATTGAATACATAATTGTTGTTTTTTTCATAGCAAATACATTATAGACTTGATTCATGAAATGTCAATGGGGGAAACAAACATTGAAACTTTTTATTTTTTATTCAATTCTTCAGCTTTTTTCTAAATACGAAGTAGAAATACCAGCTGCTATTGAGATGAATAATTTATTATTATAATGTTTACTAATTTCACCAATTAGTTCTTCAAAATTTTGTGGCTTCACGGCGAGAACGATAACATCTAAAACAATTAAAAGATCAATTAGCGACTCTGCATTTTCAATACCATTTTTTGTTTCTATTTTATTTTTATCAAAAACCAACACCAAATAGTAATTGGAGATTCTCTCTCAAATAGCTTTGCCCAATATTCCCAAATCCTATAATTCCGATTTTCATTTATTTTTTTAATTTTTTATACAGAGTTCCTGTAAATGACAAAATCACTAGGTTTATATTATAACAAATTTAATATAGTTGAAAAATAACTGTTTTTAATGTATCCTATAAGTGTTTAAATATTTGGGGATCGTCTAATGGTAGGACAGCGGCCTTTGAAGCCGTTAATTGGGGTTCGAATCCCTGTCCCCAAGCAAAATTAAGCGAAGCGCAATTTTGCGTGGGAAGTGAATGAACTGCTTTATTCACGTCAGGGATTCGAGAGACTTTTCCTTACCGAAGACGGGAAAGTACCCGCGACTGTAGGGCGAGAAATTCCCTGTCCCCAAGCAATAAAACTGTGTTATACTACATATATGCAAATAACATCGATAGAAAAAAATTTCTTGTTCGTATTATTATTGATAACTGTTATTATTACCCTCTTGATTTTTTATCCTTTCCTCGCGATGTTCATACTTGCAGTGGCTTTTGCTGTAATGCTCAAACCTATTTATCACTGGATCAAAAAAAACATTACGAGAAATCTTTCTGGCCTCGCATCTTTCTTAACCATAATACTATTCCTTGCATGTTTGTGTGTTCCCCTTTTCTTTATAGGTAAAGCAGTTTTCAACCAGACACAAAGTCTATATTTTAGTATTGCCAGTTCGGGAAGTTCGAATCATTTTATAGAAACAATCAATTCATCTATAAACAAAATACTCCCTGACGGTTTCAGTTTTGATATTCATTCTAAAATAACTCAAATAGTTTCTTCTCTCTCGGGCAATCTAGCAAAATTCTTTTCTTCGACAGTCAATTCGATTGTTATGTTTGTTCTTATGATATTTACTCTTTTCTATCTGTTGAAAGATGGAGAAAAATGGGAAAGAGAATTTATAAATATCTTTCCACTTTCAGACAATAATATAAAAGAGATACTCTTCAATCTTAAAAAATCAATTAACAAAATTTTCAAGGGTTCATTCATCATCGCGATTGCGCAAGCAATTTTGGCGTGGGTAGGATTCGTCTTCTTTGGTGTTCCAAACGCCATTATCTGGGCTATTTGTGCTGGTCTTGCATCATTCATTCCTACAATCGGGACTTCAGTAGTTACTGTGCCAGCAATACTATTTTTGTTCTTTACTGGGATGCCACTACACGCACTCGGGCTTCTCATCTGGTCAATCATAATTGTCGGAACAGTTGATAATATCTTGAGCCCATACATTATTTCGAAAGATACGCCAATCCCTTCTCTCTTTATTCTTTTTGCAATCCTGGGTTCAGTGACATTGATGGGGCCACTTGGGATACTAATTGGCCCACTCGTCTTAAGTTTACTTTATAGTTTAGTTTCTATTTATAAAAAAGAAATTAGAGGTTAAACAGAAATTCCTGCTATATACCCCGTCGTCCAACAAATCTGAAGAGAGTATCCTCCAGAGTTACGATTGATATGTAATAAATCTCCAGTGATATATAAGTTCGAAATTTTTTTCGAACACATAGTTTTCATATTTATTTCTTTGAGTGTTACTCCCCCGTCGACAACAACCGCTCGATAAAGACCCATCAAACCGTCTACAGACATCGGCAACGCTTTCAACAAGTCAACAATCTTTCTTCTATCTTCTTTTGTTATGCTATGAACTTTTGTTTCTAAATCAATAAAATCTATTATCTCGAGAAAAGCATTCGCCATACCATCTGGCACAATTTCTTTTATTATTGTTTTTAATATTTTATTTTTATTCTGATCAAAAACTTTTATAATTCTTTTTTCTAAATCACTTATCGTTGTATCTGGATAAAGATCAATATTTGCCGTAACTACACCCTTATCGAGAAGTGTTTTTATATTTTTTGCACTATTTAAGATAAGGGGGCCGGAAATGCCAAAATGTGTAAAAAGTATTTTGCCAGTTTTAGAAAATTGTTTCTTGCCTACATGCGCAGGTAGGCCATCTAAAAAGAAAGTAATTTTCATAAAAGATAAAGACACCCCGGCAAGATTTTTGACCCAATCCTCATGAATAGCGACTGGGACAATATCGGGAGTAGGGTCTTTGACCGTGTGGCCCAATTCTTTCAAGAATCGAAAACCGTCGCCAGTCGAGCCAGTTTCTGGGTGTGACATTCCACCAGTTGCAAGTACAAAAGATTTCGCTGAGAAATTACCTTGATTCGTTTCAACGCTCACAATTTTACCCGCATGGTAATTAATACCTGTTATCACGCAATTCTGCTTCAATACTGCTTTGTTTTTTATTAATTCTTTATGAAGAACATTGAAAACATCTTCAGCTTTTTCAGTTACTGGAAATACGCGATTGCGAGCTTGCGTCACAAGAGGCAACCCTCGAGATTCAAAATATTGAAATGTATCTTTAACTCCAAAAATCGAAAACGGCGAATATAAAAATGGCGCACCCTCACCATAAACTGCGAGCATTTTATGAATATCGGGTTCGTTGTTTGTAATGTTGCATCTTCCTCCACCAGTGATCTTCAATTTCTCTCCAGCATTTTTATTTTTATCTAAAATGAGTACTGACAATCCACGAGCCGAGGCAACTGCTCCAGCCATGAGACCCGAAGCACCTCCGCCCATTATTATTACATCCCAAATAGTATTTTGCTGTTTATTTATTTTTATTTTCGGCATTAAGGATTTTGATTAACGCAAGCTCAAGCGGTAATTCACTGATTACTGTGTTTCGTAGGGATTGATATGCTTCGAGTAAAATAGAAAGTGTCGATGATGATATGTATTCTGGCTTTGTGGAAATTAATTTTATTAAATATTCTAAATCACGTTCATTGATAGCATTTTCAATTGACTTCTTCATGTTTGGTACATAGCGCAACATGAGTGCATACCTAAGTTTGTAAAGAATCATTTTAATATAGACTCCCATATCGATATTTTGACTCACCGCTTTCTCGATCGATGAGAAACCTTTTTCAATATCATTTGTAGCAAGTGCATCCAAAAAATTATCTACGAGTTTAGTATTTGGCGCCCCTGTAATTTCTTCAATTTCAGCAATATAGATAACTTTGTCTTTTGAAAATGAAATAACTTTCTGCAAAGTTCCAAGCGCATCACGGAAAGCTCCATCGGCAAGAAGGGCGATAAGTTCGGCTCCACCTTCTTCGAGTTTATAACCTTCTTTTTTTGCTACGTTTGTCACAACTTGTGAAAGAATCGCATCATTGGGCTTTTTGAAGGTAAAACTTTGGCAACGTGAAATTATTGTTTCTGGAATTTTTTCGAGTTCGGTTGTTGCTAGAATAAATATCACGTGTTCTGGCGGCTCTTCAATAGTTTTCAGAAGTGCATTCCATGCTTCTTTTGTGAACATGTGAACTTCATCGAGAATATATATTTTATATTTTGAATCAAAAGGCAAAGTGCGGATATTTTCATTTATTTCTCTGATATCATCAATACCACGATTACTTGCTGCATCCATTTCATAAATGTCATTCACCGACGTTCCAAGCTCACGAGCAATTATCCGAGCAATGGTTGTTTTCCCTGTACCTCGAGGGCCACAAAGAAGATAAGCATGCGCTACTTTACCGGCCTTTAAACTGCCAGATATAGCCCTGACAATATGATCCTGCCCAATAACCTCACCCCAAGTTTCTGGGCGATACTTACGATATAGTGCGATATTTGAATCTTTTTCTTTCATGTTAGCCATTATATCATTTCAATATTATTTTGTCTTTTGTAAAAATTCTTTTACTATTTTTTCTACCTCTTTTGCATTTTTGGTTTCCATGAGCTTCATACGGAGTTCTTTGGCTCCATCCCTGCCTTCGCAGGCAGGAAAACCATTCACATACGCCTTGTAATGCTTTTTCATAACTGCAAAATTTCTATGTTTACCTAAAAGTTTCTCAAATAATTTCGTATGTTCGAGCATAACTTTAAGACGTTTAGTTAAAAAATCTCGCCCTTCGCTCTTACTCAGGACATTTTTGTTTTTATGTAAAGATGCAAACAAAAATGGATTACCAAATATACCACGGCCGATCATGATTCCATCGCAACCAGTTTCTTTCCACTTCCTCCTACCATCGTCAATGTCTACGACATCACCGTTTCCAATTATTTTAGTTGTGACTTTCATTTCATTTCGAATCTCTACTACCCTCTTTACATAATCCCACTTAGCAGGAACTTTCGACATTTCTTTGCGAGTTCGAGCATGAATAGTAAGCGCATCAATTTTTTGAGAAAGTAAAAATGGAATCCATTCTTCGAGCTGGCTTTTATTGTAACCGACGCGAGTTTTTACAGATATAGATATTTGTTTCCCGGAATCTCTTATACCATCTTTAACAGCCTCTATTATCTCTCCAGCTTTTTCCATACTCTTCATCATAGCAGCGCCAGCACCTTGACCCTCTACTGAACGATCTGGGCAACCCATATTGATATCGATACCATCAAAACCAAGCGAGGCAACATATTTTGCCGCTTGGCGCATTTTCGTCGGGTTCGAAGAAAAAAGTTGCGCGACAATTGGTTTTTCTTTTTTAGAATAAATTAAATTATCTTTTAAAATTTCTCTTCCTTTACTTGTGAGCCCGTCTGCTGAAACAAACTCTGTCCATAAAACATCTGGTTTACCATACTTTGTAATAATACGACGAAAGGCGGCGTCCGTGACATCGGCCATCGGCGCTAAGCAAAAAAAGGGCTTCGGTAATTTTTCCCAGAAATTTTTCATCACTGAAACTTATATAAAACCTTATTTTTAAACCTTAAATCTATATATAAGAGAGTATTATACTTCCCATTTATTTCACCTGCAAATTCTGATTTCTTCATGGCGAGTGATAAATTATCAAATATCACGGCCAAATCATTTTCACTCTTAAAAATAATTCTTGGGGCAGTATCATTTACTCCATGGTCTAAATACAATGAATGTGTGCCATCTTGTTCAACTATAAGATACGTTGGTTTGAAACCAAGCGAAGTCACTCCATCGACAAATCTCACAAGCTCGTGGAAATGCCCTATACTAGTCATTTGTTTACCTAGTGGGTTCTCGCTCCCATCTACAATTGCCATATAATATTTGAAATAAACGTTACCCGAAAAGTATGGGGCTTTATCAAAAATGAGACCGTCATTATTTAAAAAATAACAATTCTCACCGACATTTTTTTTATCTTCTGGGATTTTCACCCCGCAGTAAAGATACGAACCAACCCGTTCAGTAATATTTATTTTGAGTGTCTTCAATCCATCCCGCGAAACAGAAAGTGATTCGATTCTAGGAAAGTTTAAAATCAAATTATTATATATTTTCTTGTGTGGATATATGAAGCTATTTGATCTTGCAAATAGATGCAAATATCTCCCGCCGATATCTTGGTTAATTTCTTTTATCACTTTATCTTGATCGATAATATGTGTTCCTTCTACTACGATTTTATCTATAACAATATGTTTCTCATTAGAAAAAAATGCAAGTGCCCCTACTATGGAAATAAAAAGTAAGAAAAAAAGAACACCCAACCTTATTCTACGAATACGACGGTTACGACGAATTTCTATAATACGTGGAGATGTTGGTATATCTTTCATTATTTTATTTTATGAAATAATATTTTTCCCAAAATATTTCTGTAAAACTTCAGGTATTTTTATTGAGCCATCAGCTTGCTGAAAATTTTCTACAAGCGATACTAGAATTCTTGGAGTAGGAATGGCTGTACAATTGAGTGAGTGAGCATATCTTGATTTACCTTCCTCATCCTTATAACGAATATTTAAACGTCGCGTCTGAAAATCATGAAAATATGACGCAGAAGAAATCTCACGATATTTGTCTTCCTTTGGAACCCAAAGTTCTACATCATATTTTTTTACTTGCCCCATACCCAAGTCTCCCCCACAATTAACAACTGTTCGATAAGGAATACCAAGTGACTCGATAAATTCTTCAGTATTGCGATTTATCTCTTCATGAAAAGCGACGCTTTCTGAATGTGATGCTTTACATAAAATAACTTGCTCCATTTTATAAAATTCATGAACACGGATTAACCCTTTCACATCTTTACTATGGCTACCTACTTCACGCCTGTAACAAGGAGAAAAACCTAAATACTTTTTAGGCAACTCCTCGGCCTTTAAAATTTCATCTTGGTGAAATCCCATAATAGGAACCTCCGCTGTTCCAGAAAGAAAATCTCCATCTTGTGTTTTATATAAATCATCTTCACCCTGTGGCAGATAACCGGTTCCCATAAATGTTTCTCTTCGAATTATTACCGGAGGAAGTATCGGAACAAATCCTTTTTGAGAAAAGAAATCTAGGGCATAATTCCAAATCGCCATCGAAAGTCGAGCTCCATCACCCAAGAGAAAGTACCCTCTGAAACCATGAACCTTGATACCACGTTCGAAATCAACCATCTTCAGATTGGTCATAATATCAAGATGGTCTTTTGCTTCAAAAGCAAATTTTGGCTTTTCTCCCCAAATTTTTATTTCTTGATTATCTTCATCACTATTTCCCTCTGGAACTGAAATATCGGGTATATTGGGGATCTGAAGTATCAAAGATTGCCAAGTTACAATTGTGGAACGAAGTTCTTCTTCTTTTTCTTTCAATTCTTCTTTAATCAAACGCATTTCTTCAATCAATTGCTCTCGAGCCGCATCCGTCAGCGTGCCGCCCATAGAAACACTGGCTTTGTTCTGCTCACCACGTAGAGATTCAACACGAGAGAGTAATTCTAATCTTTTCTCGTCTGTGGAAAGAAGCCCGTCTATATCAACCTCAATGTGCTTTTTCTTAGCTCCTTCTTTAACAATATCTTTATTTTCACGTATGAATTTAATATCTAACATAATGTATACAGTATAATAAAAAATGATATAATACACAAATACTAAAAATTTTAATCACACATCATGGAAGATATCTATAAATTAAAACCTGAACAATTCCCGGAAGCCTTATTTGAGATTCCCCAACCACCAAAGACACTATATATACGTGGCAAGCTTCCAGACCCAGATTTAATTTATTTAGCAGTTGTTGGCTCTCGTAAATTTACTTCTTATGGGAGAGATGTTTGTCAAAAATTAATTTCTGGTCTAAAGGGTTATCCAATTGTTATTGTTTCTGGTCTTGCAATGGGTATAGACAGCATCGCACACAAAGCTGCCCTGGAAAATAATCTTATCACAATGTCTTTCCCTGGATCAGGTCTCGACAATAGCGTTCTTTACCCGAGAGCCAATATTAAACTTGCAGAAGAGATTGTGAATAGCGGGGGTTGTCTTATTTCCGAATTTTTACCAAATGCCATTTCACAACTTTATTCATTCCCCCAAAGGAATCGCCTGATGGCCGGAATTTCAAAAGCTGTCTTAATTATTGAAGCTGAAGAAAAATCAGGAACACTTATCACTGCTCGCATGGCACTCGACTACAATCGCGACGTCCTCGCGGTGCCTGGCTCAGCATTTTCTTCAAACTCAAATGGTACCAACTGGCTCATCAAACAAGGCGCCACACCTGTTACATCGAGTGAAGATGTTTTGATAGCGCTCGGATTTAATATTGAAAAACCAAAACTTTCAGAAAAAGAAAAATATGCTGATTGTAGTAAAGAAGAATTGAAAATTATCGGACTTCTTCGCGAACCAATAGAACGCGATGAACTAGTAAGAATTTCGGGAATGAAAATCGCTGAAGCAAACGCATTACTTTCAATTATGGAAATCAAAGACTTGATCAAAGAAGAATTAGGAGAGATTAGAAAAAATTAAAATAAAATTTGCATAAAAATATGTTTTCGTGTAATACTTAGCGGAGTATGAAACTTTTAATTGTTGAATCACCATCAAAAGCAAAAACTATCGAGAAATATTTGAACGGCGCATACACAGTGCGCGCGTCTGTCGGGCATATCAGAGATTTGCCAAAATCAAACAAAGATGCGATTGATATACCTGCAGGATTTGTTCCTCGTTATGAAATATCAAAAGGAAAAGAAAAGGTTGTTCATGAGCTAAAATCACTTGGTGAAAAAGCGTCAGAGATAATGCTTGCGACCGACCCGGACCGTGAAGGTGAAGCAATCTCTTGGCACTTAAAAGAACTATTGGATGCTGATAAAAAAATAAAAGCCAAAATAAAAAGAGTAACTTTCCATGAAATTACGAAAGAGGCAGTCGAAGAAGCATTACAAAACCCACGCGATATTGACCAAGATTTAGTAAGGGCTCAAGAAGCACGTCGTGTGCTCGATAGACTTGTCGGATATGACCTATCGGGAATAATTTGGAAAAAGGTTCGTTACGGCTTATCGGCTGGGAGAGTTCAATCCCCTGCTCTCCGCATAATAATGGAACGTGAAAGAGAAATTCGCGCATTTGTTCCTGAAAAATATTTCACACTTGAAGGGATTTTTGATACGCAGAAAAAATCAAGAATAACAATGTCTTGCGCAGAAGAACCACGAGATGAGAAACTGGTAGAAAAAATATTGGATTTAGGAAAAAAAGAAAAATGGTTTATTACAGATGTAAAAGCGAGCGAACAAAAACGCTCACCTCGTGCGCCTTTCACAACTTCGACACTTCAACAAACCGCCAGTTCAAGAATCGGTTTCTCCCCTTCACGAACAATGCAAACTGCTCAGAAACTTTATGAAGCAGGTTATATTACTTATATGCGTACAGATAGTACAAATTTATCTTTACAAGCCCAAAATCAAATATTGGGACTTGTCGAGAAAAAATATGGCAAAGAATATGCCGAGAAACATATTTATAAAACTAAATCAAAAAATGCCCAAGAAGCCCATGAAGCTATTCGCCCTACACACGTAGAACAAGAGCGCGCAGGCAGTACAGAAGACCAGAAAAAACTTTACAACCTCATTTGGGAGAGAGCTGTATCTTCTCAAATGTCAGATGCTAAATTATTAAAAACGAAAATCACTGCAAATATTGAAAGTAAGAAAATTCCAGATTTTTCTGCTAACGGTTCACGAGTATTGTTTTTGGGTTGGCTTACCTGTGACACAGGAGCCCGCGGAGAAGATGTTGAATTACCAAAAGTTGAAATCGGAGAAGAATTAAAACTTATTGATTTAACAAGTACCGAAAAATTCACTGAACCACCAAATCGCTATAGCGAAGCTGGGTTGGTCAAAGAACTCGAATCTCGCGGTATTGGCCGACCTTCTACATACGCATCTATAATGAAAACAATCGAAGATCGTGGTTATGTCAGAAAAGAAGGGAGAACTCTATTACCCACAGATACTGGTGATGTGGTATCCTCGTTTCTTGAAGATAATTTCGCAAATTATATCAGTGACACATTCACAGCAGAAATGGAAGATGAACTCGACGAAATATCGAATGGTAAAAGAGAATATGTAAAAACATTAAAAGATTTCTACATCCCATTCCAAAAAGAAATAAAAGAAAAAGACAAATTGTCCAAAGCCACCAATATGGGCGAAGCACCTAGTGATATAAAATGCCCTAAATGTGAAAGCGATATGATTATAAAGCTCTCTCGTGGCGGTAAATTTTACTCATGCAATAAATATCCAGATTGTACTGGAGCTAGAACGATGGAAGGCAACGAACTCGAAGGACCAAAAGAAACAGGAGAAATGTGCCCACTTTGTGGCCTGCCTGCGCAGACAGGAGAAAGAAAGAAGAAAGTTCAAGGTGGTAAATTAGTTATTCGCGAGAGACGCGATGGCTCTGGAACTTTCATATCATGTTCTCGCTACCCAAAATGTAAATTCGTAAAACAAGACGAGGAAGAATTAAAAAGAAAAATGACCGATATCACCTGCCCTGTTTGTAATAAAGGCAAAATGATGGAACGCAAGGGACGATTTGGAATATTCTACTCATGTAGTAACTACCCTGATTGCAAAAATGCTATCAAAGCAAAACCAACCGGAAACACTTGTGACCTCTGTGGATCTCTCATGATGGAAGGCACAAAAACAATTCCAGAGCGATGCTCAAATAAAATGTGTAAGAATCATAATCCGCACAAATTAGGAAACGACATCAAGAATAATAAGAAAAAATAACCCACTTTCAAAAAAATATCAATAAGCTATAATATAGCTTATGACTCCATCTGTTGAAAAAATAATCAGTCTTGTCTCAGATATTGATGAAAACGACAAAGCCCTTATAGAAAAGGCTTATAAATTTGCAGAAAAAGCGCACAAAGGTCAATTACGCAAAAGCGGTGACCCCTATTTCACTCATGTCGCAAATACCGCTCTCAATCTCGCTGATCTAGGGATGAAAGCAAAAACGATCTCCGCAGGACTACTTCACGATGTACTCGAAGATGCAGATATCACAGAAGAAGAATTGAAAAAAGAGTTCGGGGACGAAATAGTAGAACTTATCAAAGGGGTCACAAAATTAGGGAAAGTTAAATATCAAGGAGTTGAACGTAACGTCGAAAACCTAAGAAAATTTTTTATCTCTGTTGCAAAAGATTTGCGTGTTCTGGTTATTAAGCTTGCCGATCGTCTTCACAACATGGAGACGCTCGAGCACGTCAGGCCTGATAAACAAAAAAGAATCGCGCTCGAGACTCTAGAGATCTACGCACCACTTGCTGATCGTTTATCAATGGGACGATTAAAAGGTAAGTTAGAAGATGCAGCCTTTAAATTCGCCTATCATAAAGAATATGAGGAGGTTAAAAAATTACTAACTGAAAAAAAGGGAGTTGAGGAAAAATATTTGATTGAAGTAAAAGATACAATTACTAAAAAAATAAAGGAAGCAAAGATAAGAGGAACAAAGATAGATTCTAGACAAAAACATTTATACTCTCTTTGGAAAAAACTTCAAAAATATGAGATGGATATAAGTAAAGTCTACGATATCATCGCACTTCGAGTCATGGTAAATACAGTAGCAGATTGTTATCACGTACTCGGGTTAATTCACGGTGAGTGGACACCTGTTCCAAATCGATTCAAAGATTATATAGCCACCCCAAAAGCAAATGGGTATCAGAGTTTGCATACAACTATATTTACGGGAACAGGAGGAATCGCTGAAATACAAATAAGAACACATGAGATGCACGAAAAGGCCGAGAATGGTATCGCTGCTCACTATATATATAAAGAAGGTAAAATAGAAAAAGAAATACCTAAAGAATTCGAATGGGTGCAACAATTACATGATCTTAATCAACACGAAGATAGCCCTGAAAAATTCTTAGAAACTATAAAGATGGATTTTTTCAGTACAAGAGTGTTCGTCTTTACACCAAAAGGAGACATTGTCGATCTACCAGAAGATTCTAGCGTAGTCGATTTTGCTTATGCAATTCACACTGACATAGGGAACCATATACAAGGAGCAAAAGTAAACGGTAAGAATGCACCACTAAACCATAAATTAAAAACAAATGACATCGTTGAAATACAAGTAAACAAAAACGCAAAACCATCCACTAAGTGGTTAAATTATGCGAAAACGACCCTAGCTCGTAAGCAGATAAACAACCATTTTAAAGAAGGTAATAGTCTTCTTTCCAAATTCTTATCTTTCGGGAAAAACTAAAATTCCCCATAGGTCTTGCCTCTGGGGAATTTTAGTTTTATTTAGATTGAGAAATTTTTTATATTGTAAAGATCAACTTCTTCTTCTGACCTTTTTATTTCTTCTTTCGTACGATCTTCATTCATATCGATCCCTTCTTCTGTCCCCATGCCATCAACCTCACTATTGCTTTCTATTGACGAAACAATTTCTTCTTGTGGTTGGCTTGCAATGAATTTATCCAGCATGCTGTTTGGATTCCCATTTTCGTTCTTCTTGATTGAATTAAGGATTGTATAAAGATCATCACTTGTAAAGAAGTCGATCGTTATATACCCGCCATTTTCTTTCTTCTCAATGTGAACACGTGTCCCTAGAGACTCTTGTAATTTTTCTTCCATTTCTGCTATTTCAGGATCTATCAAATATTCTTTTTTACGAACACGATCAAAAGCAATCTTTCTTGCCGCTTTTTCTGCATCACGGACAGTCATTTTTTTGAAAACTATTTCTTTAAATAAAACCATTTGTTCTGCTGGCCTATCGATAAGCATCAGAATTGGCCTTGTATGACCTTCGCTTATTTTCCCGGCAGAAAGTGCATCAAGCATTTCTTGCGGTAACGCAAGAAGACGTAATGTATTTGAAACATATTCGCGACTCTTTCCTACTTTTGCCCCTATCTGTGTATGTGTAAATTTAAATTCTTCAACAAGACGCATAAAGGCTCGAGCACGCTCGACAGCATTCAAATCTTCACGTTGCAAGTTCTCAATAATCGCAAGTTCAAGCTTGGCCATACTGTCATCTCCTGTACGTATGATTACTGGTATCTGTTCAAGCCCGGCAATTTTGGAAGCACGTAGTCTGCGCTCACCTGCGATGAGCTCGTATTCTACTGCAATACCTCCATCTTCTTTTTGAATTTCCTCACGGGAAACAACAAGAGGCTGGAGAACCCCATACTGACGGATCGAGTCAGCCAAATCACGAAGCCTGTCTTCGTCGAATTCACGTCGTGGCTGAAATGGATTTGGTTTAATTTTTTCTATATCTACCCAAAAAATTGAATTACTATAAAGCTGTGCCATGCGTATATTCTATCACAAATTCTAGTTAAATTAAAAGTTGAAAAATATATCAAAAACATGTATACTCCCTTTGTGCACAATTGCGTCGGTGGCAGAGTGGTCAATTGCATTTGACTGTAAATCAAACGCCCTTGCGGCTACGTAGGTTCGAATCCTACCCGGCGCACAACCTAGGACGAATTGGGTCAAAAGACTCAGTTCGTCCTTTTGATATAAGACTATCTTCTCGTTCCAACCGTTCTATTTCTGGCATAAGTTCTATTTCCCCTTCTTTGAGCTTTAAAAACCAAGAATGTAAGTCAATAAAGAGTTTTTTATCTTTTATTCTATGGTTCAAACCTAAGCTTGAAAAAATCTCTCTTTTTGTCTGAATATCACCATTTTCAAAAGCATCCCCCACACAGCACATAAAACTAACCACATCTTCTGTTAACTTTGTCCAATCTTTTATACGTCCCTCTGTTTCTAAAATTTTTATTTTATTTTTTTGTAACCCTTCCTCAATGTTTACTTTTTGTTTATTGTATTGATCTTTTGTTAATGTCCCATCAATTAAAAATTCCATAATGCGATCAAGCTTCTTTTGTAATTCAAGTATTTCTTTTTGCTGATTTTCGTAAATTTTTTGGTGAATAAGAGATTCATTTTTGTGCATTTCTGATAAAACTTCAAGGGCTAAATTATAAAACTTTTTATTTATAGTTTTTTCCTTAAAAATTTTTAAAATTTTTTCTTCTAGATTCTCGGATGTTATTGGCTTCTCTTTGCAAGATATATACTTTTTTCTTTTTGTGCAATGATAATAGGTATGGTAATTGATAGTTCCATTTTTTAATATTTTGTGTTTTTTTGAGGCAGTAATTTGTGCTCCACAATTTTCACATGTCATAATACCAGTAAATGGAAATTCATGTTTTTGTGATCTTGGTCTACCTTTCTTACCCAAAAAAATCTGAGTTCTATCAAATTCATCCATTGTTATCATAGGAGTATGTTTACCTTGATATAATTGTCCTCCATACATGAAATTACCAGTGTAAAAAATATTAGTAAACATAATATACGCATAACTCTCAGAAATTGCTTTACCACCAATTCTTTTTCTTTTTGGAGTATTTAAACCCCATTCATTAGTGGCCTTTCTTAACGTTTGTGGAATCGAATAATTTCCAGTGAGTAATAAGTCCCACATTTTACGAACAATTAAAAATCTTTCTTCGTCTACAATAATTGTTTCGTTTCCTTTTTCATGAGTTTTTGAATTCAAATAGCCGATTGGTGGAATATTCGGAAACCATCCCTTCTCGGCTTTTGATCTCATCCCTCTTTTTACATTTATAGATAAATCACGAATGTATTGACTAGACATTCCATTTTCAACAGACATAATTATTGCATTATCTTGTGGTAAATAATTCTTCTCTGGAGTTTTAATACAAAGTAATTTCTGTTTTTGTAAAAAATATTGAATGGCGCCACTATCAATTGCGTTACGAGATAATCTATCCATCTTCCAAACTAAAAGACCACTAATTTTACCTTGTTCAATTAGTTTTGAAAGTTTTATAAAGCCATCTCTCTTGTATGGCTCCTTAGCAGATTTTGCTTCAAATATAATTTCACTTATTTTTATACCTTCTCTTTTTGCTATAGCTTTCAGATTATTAATCTGATCATCAATAGACTGTATTTGCCTATCAGATGATTCCGTAGATTTCCTTGCATATATAGCCCATATTATATTTTTATCCATATATTTTTTGGTCCCAAAAAAGGGGCAACAGTTAAGACTTTATAATCGCCAGACTACAAAATCACTATTACCCCTTTCTTGAATTCAAAAAAGATTAAAGTCTATTTTATTTTGTAGTCTGGCTAGTTGATTATAACACAAAAAGTTAAATGAGTAACTATTTATTAAAAACTATCTCAATATTATGAGTTTCTGAATTTACCCCACCACCTTCAACACTATTTATTTCTTCTAGTTCAAACTCTGCTTCTATTGGTATAACTACCATCTCTCGTTTATCGTCAACGCTTCTTTCTTGAACCAAAAGTCCAGATTGTTCAAGTTGGGGAAGTATTTGAATTCTAAGGCTTTGCATACTTAATGGTCGTCCATACAACTTAAAGTGCCGATTAAGAATTTCCTTTCTTGTTACAAATGTTTTCTTATCATCTGGAGATGAAAAACCTCCATAAGTAGAGGCCGGTTCTTTCCATAAAGGAATTATAATTCTTGTGTAAATCTCAAATATATAAGGAGATAAACCATAATCTTGCCCATAAGATATTTTCTCCCACAAATTAAAAGCACTAAAGATATCTTCTTCTGTTGCAAAAATACATGATCCTTCTCTTTTTCTAAACCAAAGATTAAGCAAAGAAAATCCTTTAATAATACTAATTATCTTTTTAATGTCTCTTTGTTGCCTTGGTTTTAAACTTTTATTATCTTTTAAAAATAATTCTTCTATAAGTTGTTTGTTTTCTATTTTTATATTATCTATTTTTTCTTGCCTTATTCCCAAGATTCTTTTTTTTAAAAGATTTCTATCGTAATCATTATTTACAATATCCATAAACTTTTCATGATCTGTTTCTTTGAATATTGACTGCTGAATTCCTTGATAAAGCTTATCGTGTTCAATTGATGGACTAAGAACTATAAATCTAGTACTTTCTTGTTCATCTATTTTGAAATTAGCACTACAAAAATAAACTGTTGGATAACCAATAATAGTTATATTTTTTGTTCTATTTCCACCAGATTGGTTTTTGTCAGTTATTTTAGCATGAGACTCTTTTGAGTCATGAGATAATAAAGATCTTAATCTAGAAAGTAAACTGGGGTCAGGCATATCAGTAAATATTAAAATCTTCCTTGAAAGATCTACTGTCATCTCATTCTTATCTTTATTGTAACGTCCTTGCTCATGGAAAAATGCAGTTGGACTACAGTTTGCAAGTATAATAGAGTCTTCTTTTGGAAATAAATCTACAACAGATAAAGGAATGTGACTCTTACCTGTCGAACTTGGTGCACTAAAAAATACATTAGTTTGAGATTCATAAGTATAAGTCGTGAGCATTGTTAAAAATGTAATTGCTTTATTTTCATCATCTTTTTTTATTGTTAGATCAAGTATTTTACAAATGTCTTCTATTTTAATTTCTTCAAATATTGATGCGTCAATTTCTTCTGGGTATTTTTTTGCATATTTTGTAAAAAGATCATTTATTGGTAATCCAAGTCGAACTATATAATCTCCAAGATCTCCCTTATCACCAACTTCATTTGGAAGTGTAATAATAAATAGATTAATACATCCATTTTTATATAGCATTGAAGCCATCTTTTGTTCTCCAATTCTCCCAGCTTCATCATTATCATAACAAATATAATAAGTAACTTCTGGTTTAAAATATTCACCCCAGCTATCTTTTGCTGTATTAGCCCCGTGTGTATTAGTTATACATGGAATATTATTAGATCTCATAAGTAATGTATCCATTTCCCCTTCAGAGATTAATAAATTATTCTCAGCCATTAATAAAGTTTCCCAATCATAAATTTGAGCTGTTATTTTTTCTTTATCAGTACTTTTAGGCCAAGTCATTTTATTTTTCCCAACTTCTGGATCTTGACGAAGTTTAAACAATAAATAATTCCCATTAATATCTTTTATAGGAATTGTTATCCACCAATTATGATAAAAAAAACCATACCCGATTTTTTCTTTATCAATTATTTCATTTGTTATACCTCTTTTGTTTAAATATTCTCTAATTCTTTCAGGTAAATTTTTATTACAATTTTCAACCACTGAAGGTGTTAATGTTCTTATGTTTCTTTTATTTTCTTTTTCTACTAAATCTCCAAGATGTTTTCTGAGAGTAGTCATATTTCCTGTTGCATTACATTTTTTACAATGATACTGACCTGTATCCATACTAAAATACAAATGTGTCTCGTTTCCCTTACTGTTGTCATCACAACCAGAAAACAAACATTTTGTAACCAATTCTCCATTAACAGTTCGAAAGACTATACCTTTCTCACTCAAATATTTTTCAATATTCATAATATATATTTAATAAAATACCTCAATTATCTTTATTAGCAGATGATTGATTTATTTTGTTATTTTGCTGTTGTACAGCGTTAATAAGGCAAACAAGTGCCGTAATTTCATCACGGGCTTTAGATTTATCAATTAACTCATTATACTCTTCGAGATATATTGATATATATTTTTCTAAATATTTTTCACTTATTTGCATAAATTTAATAAATGGCACTTTTAGAGACTTGATCTGCGCCAACACATCAAGTCCCCGAAGGTGCCCATTTGGCACAGAATCATAGAAAAAACTATGATTGTTTTAAATATATGCAATAAAAAATTCCACACACTAAAAAGCTATGGAATCATACTATTTCATACTATTTCATACTATTTCAGACTATTTCGGTTTTTTAACAAAATGCTTTAATTGCTTTATTTCCTCCATTAATTTTTTGTAGTTTATTTCTTCGTTTTCTAATTGACTTGCAAGTACATTGTTTCTAAAAAAAAGAGCATTTTTTGAAATATTTGTAAAAAAAATCTTTCTTAACATTTTTTTAAAACCAAGATCTTCTATCATGCCCAAAATTCTACGTGTTAACTTGTAATTTAGTTCTTGGTTTGTTTTCATAATATCTTTTTCAATAAAAGATTTTGTTAATTTTGTTTCTGGATTTCTTAAAACAACTTCAAAAAAATTTAATGCCTGTCCGTCATAGCGTGGATTAGATAAAATATATTTATCATTTAAGATAATAACGTCTCTCATTTTGTATTTTTCTAAACTAACAAAATATTTTGGTGACACTGATAATTCTATTAAAAAATTCTTAATTTTGGAAGGAATAAATTCACATTTGTAATTTATAAAAAATACTTCAGTATTAGAATATGGAATCTCATATTTACCATCATTACTTATGCCACCTTCTTCTATTACTTCTTTTAACCCATTACTTAAGAGATGATACTCCTTTAAATATTTCTCTTTTTTTAGAAATCTAAATACAAATTTTATAATTTCATTGTCGTTATTTTCAAAATCTTCTGTATAAAAGGTAATAGAAATTGTTGTTAATTTATTTTCCAAAACATTGTCTGGTATATTTTTATAGATTAACTTTAAAACTCTTATTATTGACTCCTCAGAAGGTAAGTTTTCCCCTTTTATTTTAATATTTTGTTTTATTTGGCGCATATTGCTAGCATACCTAAAAAGAGGTATTATTTCAATACAACTTAATAAGAGTAGCCTAAACCTTTATTTTATAAAGGTATGGTTAATAAACAGTCCTGACAGACATAAAGAACCCATCATATGGGGTTGTCTGTCAGGCCATGCAGGAAACTGCATGAGAGATCTCGGTCTCTACCTATGTGGTGGGCTTTTTGTTTTTCTATTACATAGATAATTTATTAAATAAATTATCTTTATGAATAAAATAAAACTATTTGGAATAATTATTATAAGTTTGATTGTAATATTTCCATCAGTAATAAAAGCTACTTCTGGTGCTTGCTCTTCTCATGGTGGAGTTAATTGTTCAGCAGGAATGGGCAACTTGGGAGCAAATGCTATTTGTAATGATGGCTTCGAAAGTTCTACCAGCTACTACGATACAAAAGAGTGTACTGGTAATTTTTCTACATGTAGTGAACCAATAAAAGGATCTTGTTCTGATAATTCAGATATTGTGCGTCATTGTGGAACTCCTAGTCAATATACATATGAAATGTATGATATTTGCAGGAATGATTGTCAGAATCAAATAAATCAATATCAATCACAGTTACAAACATATAATAATTGTATTTCTAATACAAACCAAAATTACACTTCAAATACCACAACAATAGATAAGGACACATATGTAAATCAAAAAATGCAAGAATACTGTGTTGGAAAATATGGCAATAGTGTGAAATATAATTCGACAAAAATTGTATGCGAATGTATCGATGGATATTTTATGAATTCAAATATGCAATGTATGCTCAAAGAACAAGTATATCAAGAGCGTTGTGTTGAGCGTGATGGTTTAAATTCTAAATACGACCCAACGACAAATAACTGTAAATGTAATGATGGCTATGTTATTGGAAATACCGAAGATAGTAAATGCGAAACATTAGATCAATTTTGCACAGATCATTACGGATTGAATGTGCATGTCGAGGATAATAAATGTACATGCAATAGTGGCTATACTTTAAATATAAGTAATTCTATATGTGAAATACAAAAAACCCCAATCAAACAAACAAAATCTGACAACAAAAAGACAGCAAAAGAAAAAGACACAGTTGATAGTCCAAAGTTAAATGACATCTTAGTAAAAACTCCTACAACTACCATAACTAATTATCCATACGAATCGGTGTTTAACACTCCCACAACAACTACTCCAGTTTCCATAAATGTTTCACCCCAAAAACATAAAAATGTATTTCGCAAAATGTTTGATTTTATTAAAAATATATTTAATTAATATGAAAAAACTAATCATGGAGATATTAAAAAAATTAAATGAATGGAAATTTATTTTACTAGTAATATTTATTGTCGTTGGATGTTTTTATTGGTATGAACTAAGACCATCTATTATTTATTCAAGATGTAATAATGAAGCCATAAAAGAAACAGATGAAATATTGGGGTCATATGAATATTCTGGTGCGGGTAGAGATTTATATAATATAAAATATTCAGTGTGTTTAAGATCTAAAGGAGTTAATAACTAAATTAAAGAAAGAATCTACATAATTAATTATGGTATATTATTAACAATGAACAAAAAATAATCAATATTATGAACACATCAGAAAAAATACAAACTAGTTTGTCCGTACTACTTACTACCTTGGCTTTCCCCATAATGTTTTTAAATCTAGCTGGTGGAATTATTTCAGGTATTTGGTTAATTATTATAGGTAAATTAAGTCTTGTTATTTTCTCCCTTCTTCTTACATTTATTGCTACGAAGGTTCTCGGCCTTATACTTGCACCCACATTACTTTTAATGCACCCAGTTGCTAAGGCTCTAGAGAATAAAAAATATACAAAAGTTTATATATTATCAGCATTAGCTAATTTTTGGGATTATTTAGTAATGACAGTTTGGTGTGTAGGAAGTTTTATTTATATTGTTAATTATACAAATAGTGGTTCTATATGGCCCTATCTACTTTTAGGTTATTGTGTCGCTACAGTACCATGGACTTATATAGCTTCCCATGAAGATTCAAATGAAGTTAACGCATCAACAATAGGGACTTTTTTTGTTTGTCTTGGAACCATAGCAATGATGATGATTGCGATTTTTTCTAAAACCCCAAATCTTGGTTCAATGTTAATAGTATTCATCATTGCAATGCTTGTTGCATGGATAATGCAAGTGATTTTATTAATATCAAATATAAAGTCTACTGAAGTACGAAACGATAATAACATAGAAGAAAGTGAGGGTGCACCAGAAGATAGTTATTCATTATTTTCTGATAATTAAAATAAACTATGTACTGAACCTATTCTTTACATAGAAATCAAAATATTATCAGCACAACCAATTTATCAAAGAATAATAAACGATTATGAAAATAAAATTCAATCAGCCAACGAAAATAAAAGCGATACAGTTTCTAGGAAGTCTGTTTCAGGGGAAGAAAAAGGAAGTACAAAAGGAGGAAAAGAAAATAATCAACTTAATAGATATCAAGAAGTTTCTACAGGGCAGGAAATGGGAGGAACTAACAGAGAAGGAACAAATAGAAATCTCCCAGAAAATAGCCGACCTAATATCGAAGGAAAGTGACTAAATTATTAATATAAACTATGAAAATAATTATTTTTTTAATAATTTGGGTAGGGTTAATGCTTATCTTCTCAGATAAGGTTATTCCTAATATTACTAGTGATAATGATAAATCTTGTTACCAAAATGGACACCCACTTTGGACAGATTGTTAAATATATGAGCGAAAATAAATCAGAAAAATTAATTTGTAAAGACTTTAAACCAATTATAGAAAAAGCTATAAAAGAACTAAAAGATGGTGAAAATCGTTTTGTTATTTCTGATTCTTTAGTAAAGTATCCTTTTATTAGTGAATTTCCTAATCCAGATTTTTCTGAAAGAGTATCTTCTGATTATGGAGTACCATCAAACAATAAAGAAATTGAAGCAGATTATTTTGAAGAAGTAAGATTGTTAAAACAATTAATAAAAGAAGCAGATATTCAAATAAATCTTTCAAATTGGCAAATATCAGGAAATAAAAGTGGAGAAGATATGTGGAAAGAATTAAATATTCAAGCATACTCTATTCAGTTGTGGGATTGGTATGCAATTCCATTACGATATAAAAATAATGCCATATATATTATATGGCCACCACAAGATGTATATCAAGGAACACCAATTATACATAGCTATCCTATTGATTTTTTTCTAAAAATTCTTTCTGGAGTTTTAGAAAAACAGACAGAAGATCATATAAAAACATTAAAAATGTTAAATCTTTGGAAAAATTTTGGAATGATAGTTCTTACAATTTTTATAATTTTTGTTTTAACTAAATTATTAATAATAATGAATTAAAGAAATAAAAGATATATATGAAAAAGAAAACTACAACAATGTCACAGGAAGAAGAGAAACTACGCTACCAAGAGGCGGTGAGAATGGTTCAATTTCTAGTGAAAATAGGTCAGATAAAGAAAATGCCATCAGAAGCGGAAATGAAGGCGTATTGGGAGAAACTAAAGAAGTACTAAAAGATATATATGCAAAAGAAAACTACAACAAACAAACAGGTGCCAGACATAATGAATTACCAGTTCGCAGTGAATCTAGTAAAGCACTTAGTGAAAATAGGTCAGATAAAGAAAATGCCATCAGAGGAGGAAATGAAGGCGTATTGGGAGAAGATTAATAAATAAAATTATCTATACTTTTATTTATTAAATTATCTTTTGATTAATTGATTTAATCAATCATTTTATGATGCAAATAAGTGATATAATTTAAGTATGAATAATAAACGTGGTGGTAAAAGAATAGGAGCAGGAAGAAAGAAAGGATTAGCCTCGATTAGTGCTGAAAAGGCTAGAGAATACACCGTAAAACGTATAGCTGAGGAACTAGAACCTCTTTTAACGGGTCAAATTGAGCTTGCAAAGGGTTTATATACGGAAATTGAAGATGAACAAGAAGGTATCAAGAAGGTATACCAGAAAGCGCCAGATTACCGTGTAGGGGCATTCCTTTTAAATCAACTAATAGGTAAGGCAAAAGAGACTTCTGATATCAATATTGAAGGTAGTTTTTCGTTGAGTAAATTAGCTCAAATGAGGGAAGAGTCAAGAAAACAAGAATCTACTTAAACTAATATAGTATTTAAGGGTGTGGGGTTAAATCATTAATTTTACAGATCCAATTTGATAAATTTGGTATGTAAATAGGTACTAAAGAATTTATAAGTTCCGTTCTAACATCTTCTAGTACGGCGCACCAAGATAGTACAAATAGGTTTAGCGGGGGTTAATGTATGGGTGTGCCGTAGGCACGCCCACGCTGTTTGTGTTTGGTTTGCAACGGAATTTGAAAAATCGGGCGCGCTAGCGCGCACTAATCTTTCGCCGAGGAGGAGGTTCGAGCCAAAGACTTTTTTGGCAGCAACCTTTTTATTCAAAAGGTTGCAATCCAGTGCAATTTTTTCCATATTTTGAGCCTCTTTTATCCATTCTCGCATCGGTTCGAGCCAATGTTTTTGTTTTTGTTGATTAAGAGATATTTCTTCCTCGAGCGACTTCTTTTCAGATAATAAAATCGCTTTTTGAGTTCTGTAAGTTTCTTTATCAATATCTTGTTCTAAATATCCTTCTAGAAGTCGCTCAAGCTTTGCAGAAATATCTTTTATACTTTTTTGATTCTTTTCAACAAAAACAGAAACAGATTGGGCGGATTTATTTTCATCTTCATTGAGTCTCGTGTTTAAATAATCCGCCCAATCTTGTGGCATAGAAACTTTTTTGAGAAGTGATGAAATTTGCTCGTCCAAGACCTCTTGGCGAATGCAGGATTCGGGACATTTCATATCTCGTCTTTTCTTGGAACAATGATAATAAGTATAGTAATGTTCTTTACCACTAATTTGTCTTTTAATCCTGTATTCGCCAGTTATCATCATTCCACAAGTAGCACAACTTAGGAGCCCGCAAAATACTTGTGGTTCATTTTTATGAATCAGTCTTGGACGACCTCTCTCTTTCATCACTTCTTGAACTCGATCAAAAAGTTTCTTATCCACAATTGGTTCAAACTTTCCTTCATATATTTCTCCAGCGTAGCGGAAATGTCCGTAATAGAATGGATTGGAGAGGATAAAAGTGGCTCGTGTTCTGTGTATTTTCTTTCCGTGTTTTGTCAAAAGATTATGTTTCGCCAAAAACATACCAATAGTATCAAGCGTTTGATTCCCTTGTGCATACATCTCAAACGCTTGGCGAACAACAGGCGCGGACTTGGTATCTATTACAATCGTTTTCGTTCGACTATCATTTATATATCCTACAGGTGAAAGTCCTGGGTATTCTCCGCGCCTAACTTTTTGGCGTAAACCTCTTTTGGTATTTTCGGAAAGAGAATCCACATAATATTTACTTTGTCCGAAAGCCATATTGAGCATAAATTTACCCTGTGAAGTAGAATCACACCAAAATGTTGGGAATTTTAGGCTCGCAAGTTTCCCAATGTCGAGGAGATAAATAATCTTACCGCCATCAATACTATTTCTTGCAAGACGATCCGGATGCCAAGAGAGAACAGAATCTGCATCGCCATTTTCTATACACTTCATCATCTCATTGAAAATAGGTCTGCCTGGAATTTTTGCAGATTGTTTTTCAATGAACTCTTTGGCGATGTAGAGATTTTCTCTCTTGGCATAGTCTCGTAATTCTTGCAATTGTGCCTCAATACTAAGCACCTGCTTATCCTCGACATCTGTGGACTTGCGAGCATACAAAAAGAATTTTTGTGACATATATTTTAAAAGCAGAAATGGATATTCTAGTGTTGAAACCTTAACGCAAAGTTAAGATAGCTAGAATATCCATTTCTGCTAACTTTGCTAATAATTTGGTTTCAACAATTCAAGTATATCACTTTTAAAATAATCACAAAATTCTTTTTGTATAAATTAGTAAAAATTGCATTGGATTTCGAACCTCCTCCTCGGCGAAAGATTAGTGCGCGCTAGCGCGCCGGATTTTTCAAATTCCGTTGCAAACCAAACACAAACAGCGTGGGCGTGCCTACGGCACGCCCATACATTAACCCCCGCTAAACCTATTTGTACTATCTTGGTGTGGTTATATGACTCCGTTCGAACCTATTTCCAAAAGAATGAAAGCTAATCTTACGCTCGGCTTCTGTCTTTTCTTTAATATTCCTACTACGCTCTACTAATGTATCAATTCTCTAAACTGCGGACTTCGGTTTTGCGAAACTAATTTGCGGGAAGGGATTCGCAAAACCTCGACTTATTTCCATTTTGCCTTGAATTCTCTTTTGCCGTGCAGGAAG
>JANYAX010000022.1 GCA_025361085.1 Candidatus Nomurabacteria bacterium
CCTCATTTTAGCCGGATATGCCGGTTGTTGATTTCTGTTTGCCATAGTTATGATTCTTATTAAATTAAGGTATTAAAAGCTAGTTAACCTTTGTCACCCCAATCTAACATATTTGTCACCCCATATGGTTAACTGAACAATGTCTGGACAAAACCACGTTTTTAGAGTATATTGATAATATCGAATTTTAAAAGTTTTTATTTACATGTTCGCTTTGGAAATGCAGTCACGATATCGATTTTTTTATGAATCACTTATTAAATTTTCAGTCTTGTTCTAAATCAATCATACATGTTCAGATAAATTGCCCAATATTTATGGGTAGTATAATCTCTGTGTTTTAAAAGCGGCAAAAAGTCGCTATGAATTTAACAATAATAATCATCGGAGCTCTTGCCCTATTAATAGGTCTTGGGGTCGGGTATTATTTGCGTCTAGTTGTATCGCTTGGTCAAAAAGGTTCCATGGAACTCGAGATCAAGAAGATCATGCTCGCCGCAAAAGAAGATGCCCAGAAAGTCATTGATGAAGCCAAGAAAAAGGGAGAGGCTCATCTTAATGAGGTCAACAAAGAAACAAAGAAGAAAGAAGAGGAATGGAAGTTAACCGAGAATCGTCTCATTAAAAAAGACGAAATGCTCGACAATCGTCAAGCAGAAATAGATAAAGAGGTTGAGAAAATCAAAGTTAAGATAGAAGAAGTAAAGAAGGTTAAAGAACGAGTCGACGGCATGGAAGCCGAAAAAGAAAAAGCACTTGAAAAAGTCGCTGGTCTTTCTCGCGATGATGCCAAAGAGCTTCTTTATAAAGATATAGAAACAAAGTACGAAGAAGATTTAGTCATTCGTATGCAAAAAATGGAGAGTTTGAATGCCGAGAAGCTCGACCGTCGAGCAAAAGATATTCTTTCAGCAAGTATCAATCGTCTCGCGGCTTCAACAGCAAGTGAAATGATGACAACATCTGTAAATATCCCCAACGATGAAATCAAGGGAAAAATTATCGGAAAAGAAGGTAGAAATATCCGTGCATTTGAAAAAACTTCTGGCGTTGAACTCATCATTGACGAAACTCCCGGAGCAATCGTCATTTCATCTTTCGATCCAGTTCGCAGACAAGTTGCGAGACTAGCTCTTGAGAATTTGATCCTCGATGGAAGAATACAACCAGCTAAAATTGAAGAAGTGGTGGCCAAAGCTCAAGAAGATATCAACAAAATAATAAAAGAAAAGGGAGATCAAGCTGTTTATGAATGTGGAATATTCAATCTCGACCCACGCATTAGTGCGATCGTCGGACGTCTATATTTCAGAACTTCTTATGGACAAAATGTCTTGCAACACTCGATAGAAATGGCACACATTGCCGGAATGCTAGCTGAAGAACTCGGTGCCGATGTCCAAGTGGCAAAAGCGGGAGCACTCGTTCACGATATTGGTAAAGCTCTCGACCATGAAGTTCAAGGAACACATATTGATATAGGTATTAGAATATTACAAAAGTTTGGTGCTGACCCACGAATAATCACCGCGATGAAGAGTCACCACGATGATGTCCCTCACGAATCTATCGAAGCTGTGATCGTTCAAACTGCTGACCACATCTCAGGTGGCAGGCCTGGAGCAAGACGTGACAGTGTCGAGAACTATATCAAGCGTTTGCAAGACCTTGAAGCTCTCACAAAGACATTCGAAGGAGTAGAGAAATCATATGCTCTCTCGGCCGGACGTGAAATCAGAATCTTTGTCACCCCCGAAAAAGTCTCAGACTTGCAAGCCAAAGAAATGGCTCGCGACATCGCAAAGAAAATCGAACAAGAACTCACCTACCCTGGCGAAATCCGCGTAGTGATGATCAGAGAAAACAGAATAATCGAATACGCAAGATAATATAATTATTCTATATATTAAAAAAATCCCCTTGCTTCCGCGGGGGATTTTTAATTCTCGGTTTTCTCTCAAGTTATTTTCTGGAAATAATATCCTTATATTTCAAGAATATTTTTTCGGGAATCAATTGGCCACCAACAAACCCAAACTTCTTACATTCAAGTAATTTACGCATTTTGACGCCAACACCATCAATGCTCTGATCCATAAGAAAATAATTTTCCACCATAGCACTGTATACTATGACTGGAAATTCATTTTGTGTATCAGATAAAATCTCAAGTGCCATATCAAGACCCTTGAAATCATTGTATTTATCCCCTTCAGAAAAAATACCCTCAGCCAAGATAAGCGTGAACTCCACTTCTTTTAGCTCGGGGTGTTTTTTAAGATACTCAACCATTGTTAACTCTCTTCCTAATAACAATTTTACTTTCATTTTTAAAAAATTTAAATGATTTTACTGAAATTTTGTATTTATTATATATAAAATACCAAAAATGTCAATTCTTCAAAACACTTGTATTAAATTTGGCTTGGTATATAATAACATTATACCTATTTATTAGGGATCGTTTGCAAACGGTCGAATATTATTCAGATAGAATTTTATATTTTTGAAAGAAAGTATAAAAACTACAACAATGAATAAACAAGCATTAGTAGAACTCGTTCACGAAAAGCTCGGCGGTACAAAAGTACAAGCAGAAGAAATCGTAAACGCAATGTTTGATGCTATCGTTGCTACTTTGAAAAAAGGAGGCGAAGTATCAATCGCAGGTATTGGAATCTTTTCTGTTAAGGCACGCGCAGCCCGCATGGCTCGCAACCCAAAGACAGGAGAGCAAGTTAAAGTAGCTGCTACAAAAGTTCCTAAATTTAGAGCCGCAAAAGCTCTTAAGGACGCTGTTAAATAATTTGATTGCCATTATAAAGCAATTAAATCTAAAAAAACCACTCTATTCTATCTATGGGTGGTTTTTCTTTTGTTAGATTGTCAATACAGACTAAATAAGCTATTATTTATATATTATCAATAAAATATATAATTTTATGAATGAAAAAAATCCTTTTGAAATACCTGGTATACCAAAAGAAGAAATGGAACAAGTTCGCGAACAAGGGAGAAAAGAGAATGAAGCCCTTGAGAAAGAATTAGCCGATATGGACATGCCACCACATGGTAGATCTGTCAAAGATTTATTGGAAATGGATGTGAACAAAGAAGGAAAATAATAAAAAACTAAAATAAAAAATCGCTGTTACTATAACAGCGATTTTTTATTTTAGTTTTTTATTCAAGCATTAATAGTGCGACCATTGAAAGCACTCCAAGTATTATTATGCCCAATTGAATTATAGAATGCTTGATGTTTTTTGTTTTATGAAGTTCCGGGATTAAATCAGCCACAGCTATGTATATGAACCCCCCAGCAGCGATTGGCAAGAAGAAAGTGATCGAATTATCCAAAACATTTCCAAATATAAAAACAAAAATAGCCCCGAGTACAGAAGTCAAAGCGGATAAAAAGTTATACCATAGTGCTTTCCCTTTCTCATAGCCAGAGTGAATCAGGACAGCAAAGTCCCCTATTTCTTGAGGGATCTCGTGCAAGACGACAGCGATCGTGGTTGCAATACCTACAGGGATGCTAACCAAAAAACTGGCGCCGATAATAATACCATCTATGAAATTGTGAAAACCATCCGTAAATAAAACGAGCTTCCCTACTGGATGAATATGTTCAATTTCTTTGTCTTCTCCATGATGATGCCAGTGAATAAATTTTTCAATAACAAAAAAGAAAAGTATGCCAACAATAATCAAAAGCCCAACTGAAGTTGAGCTAAGCGAGCTTTTAAATGACTCTGGAATGAGGTGTATAAATGCATCACCGAGGAGTGCTCCGATAGCGAGACTAATAAAAAAATCAATATATTTCTTGAGTGCCGATTCTCCCCATGATAAAGAAAAAACGCCTACGAACGAGACTAGGCTTACAACAATAACACTGAGAAGTGCGTATAAAAAATTGATTGTCATAACGCTATAATAGCATAAAATGTTCAGTTAACCTTTAGAGGTGACACTTTTAATTGATAATTCTGCCACTTCTCAATCGGAATCATACCATTAAGATACTTTCCCAGATGTATTCTTTCGTAATTGTACCACATTAAATATTCATTCAAACTCTTCCAT
>JANYAX010000024.1 GCA_025361085.1 Candidatus Nomurabacteria bacterium
TTTATTTTGGACGTCCTCAGCTTTGCGCGATCGCGCAAAGCTGAGGACGTCCAAAATAAATGTGATTCAACGGAGTATATCTACAATTCGAAGTCGGAGTTCGCTTCGGCCACCAAAATTATTCTTCTCAAATGTAGCTACTAGATTTATTTTCTCACCTTCTTTCAAAACCGATTCAAAACTTTCTCTCGTCTTAAAAAATGAGATTGCTTTTATTTGACCACCTCGGCTATTTTTAAATGCAAGTTCAAGATGATTTTTCTCTTTACCAAATTCTTTAATCGCAGATATTGGTAAATTTTTCAATAAAAAAGTTGGCTTCGGATTCCCTGCTCCAAATGGGGCAAGTTTTTCTATAACATTATAGTTGTCATTTGTAACATCATCTATGGTAATGTTAGCATCTATTACGTAATCTTTCATTTCTTCCACCTCTTCGGTATTCTCATCAAATACTTTCAACAATCTTTCCTCAAGAAAATGAATCTCTTCGTGCGAGACCGAAAATCCCCCGGCATTTTTATGCCCACCGAATTCAAGTAAGCTATTTTCTGGCAGTGATATCATGAGTTCTACTAGATTTATACCTCCCCATGAACGACAAGACCCACGAATATCTCCACTGCCGTCATTACCCCAGACAAAAACGGGCTTTTTGTATTCTTCTGTTATCTTCGAAGCAATGAGCCCCAGAACCCCTATTCTCCACGAAGGGTTACCGATAACGATAAGAGATTTCTCTTCTCTTTTTTTCAAAACATTTTTCACATCTTTCATAATATGAGCAACCATTATTTTTCGTTCATCATTTATCTTAACCAAATGATCACTCAAGGTTCTCGCACTAACAGGGTTCGTTGTTGCAAGCATTTCATATGCACTCATCGGGTCGGCCATACGACTAGCCGCATTTATTCGTGGAGCAAGAGTGAAAGTAATATCTTCTTCGTTCAATTTTGTAATATCAACTCCCGCCTTTTTAAATAATTCTACTAAACCAAGACGGTGGCCTTTGCGTAAAACTTTCAATCCATAGTACGCAAGTACCCTATTCTCATCGAGAAGTGGGACTTGATCAGAAAGAGTTGCAACCGAAGCCATATCGAGTAACCATTTCTCCCAACCATTATTTATCTTCCAATATTCACCATATTTTTTGACAAGTGCTTGAACTAATTTAAAAGCTATTCCTGCCCCACAAAGCATTTTATCTGGGTAAAAATCCCCTTCTTGTTTTGGGTTTAATACCGCATAAGCTCGAGGGAGGTCTTCTTGAGGAATGTGGTGATCGGTAATTATTACATCTATACCAGCAGTTTCTGCTCGAGCCACTTCTTCTACCGCTGTAATACCTAAATCGAAAGTAATTATAAGATTGATATCATCATCTATGAATTGATCAATCGCATCTAGGTGCAAACCATAACCTTCATCGTGACGATCGGGAATATAGATAGAAAAATTCTCATAACCTATTTTATGGAAAAAATCATGCATGATTACCGCCGCTGGTATTCCGTCGCAATCATAATCACTATAAATAAGAATCTTTTCTTCGGCTTCGATAGCTTCAAATATACGAGCAACTACCTTCTCCATATCTTTCATCAGATACGGATCATAAAGCCCCTCTTCGTAGGAAGGGTTTAGAAATCGCTCTCGGTCTTCTATTTTTATTCCTCTATTTTTAAGAAGAATATCAAGCAATTCAACCTCATTTGGCATATATCGATTTTACCATAAAAATACTAATTAGCATTTTTATGAAAAGTTTTAATTATTTGTTTCAATTTATACCCATTCCCATGACTCAACATTCCTAAATAAGATTGCATTGTTTCTTTTTTAGGATTTTTCCTCATACTTTTAAACATTCTCCTTTTTGTACTTGTTCTTAAAACTCTATGATTTGGGAAGTTTACCCAACCCAAGAAATCAACACCTGAATATATTGTTTTAATAAAGACTTTATTTTGGTGCATTTGTAGTTTAAGATTATTTTCCAAAAATTCTTTCATTTGTTCTAGTATTTTTTCTAGATAACCTCTATCTTCTGACATTACAACAAAATCATCAGCATATCTCACATAATATTTAACTTTTAAATTATGTTTAACAAACTGGTCAAATTCATTCATATAAATATTTACTAGAAGTTGACTGGTTAAATTCCCAAGTGGTAAACCTCTCTCTTTTGATGCTACAAACTCTGTCATGGCAGAGTTTGTAGCATCTGCGGTATTGAAACTATCTATGATTTGATCGAGTAACCATAAAATATCTTTGTCTTCAATATATTCATTTAAAATTTCTTTTAAAATCTGATGATCAATATTTGCAAAGAATTTCTTAATATCACACTTTAAAACAAAACATATTTTTGTATTATTCTTTGAAACAATTCTCGAAAAATCTCTAAAACGATTTATGACTTTATGTGTTCCCTTCCCGTTCCGGCAAGAGTATGAATCATATATGAATTTCTTATCAAAGTATGGGTAAAGTATTCTATATATAGCATGGTGAAGTAACCTATCTCTGACGCTTGCTTTGTGTATATCTCTTGGTTTTGGGTCATTGATTTTAAAGGCTTTATATTCCCCGTGTCGGTATGTTTTATTTTTTAGATCATCGTGTAAACAAAAAATATTGTCCATCAATTTTGATTGAAATAGAATCACATCTTCTTTTTTCTTCTTTCCTTTCAAAAACTCCTGCCAAGCTAGGAGTAAATTTTCTACTGATATGATATCATTGTATTTATTATCAAACTTTTTCATTTTTATTATGAATACAACTAATATTACCCCCCCCCCCGAGCACCAATGGTGCTCATAAAAGCAAAGGATGCCTACTCGTTTTGGTTTAAAATATTTATAGATTTTCCAAAGACTTATCGTCGTACTATTGGAGAGAAAATTGAAGGCTATTTCCTTGAACTTTTGGAGAATATTTTTGCCTCTCAATATCTCAATGGTGAGAAGAAGATTAATAGACTTATGATAGCAATCTCCAAACTAGATGGAGTTAAATTTTTCTTGCAAATTTCTTGGGAGAATAAATGCATTGCGAATGAAAAGTATTTGGCTTTATCTTCTAAAATTGATGAGGTAGGAAGGATGCTTGGTGGATGGAAGAAAGGATTGGAAAATAAAACTCCGCAAGTATAACTGCGGAGAAAGATTTAGTTTCGGGACCACCATACGATGGAGATTCTCAGCATTCCAAACGTTGTCGTTCTCGAACCTGTTGACGTTGACGTTGAGGCCATCAGAGTTCACATTCACGTTGGCAACGAAGAATTGTATAATATACCGTCTATATCACTGCCGATTCAAACGCATATTGCTATGAATCGTGCTGTATTTTATTTGGGACATCAAAGTCCACAAGCATATTACACCAACTAAATTATTTTTTATTTTTAAAAATATATCGTCACTCTTTTGTAAGCCGTAACCAACAAAATTCTCGATGATAGTTTTTAACAAAAGCGACCTTGGAGCCTTGACCTCAAAGTATCACGCGTTTGCATTTGTATTATACAAAAAAATCCCCCTGACTCAAATAAAAATAAGAATCAAAGGGATTGTGTCATTAGACAAGTGTCAAACAGTCCGTTGCGGGACCACCATACGATGGAGACACTCAGCATACCAAACGTAGTCGTACTCGAACCTGGAGACGCAGACGCCGAGGCCACCAGAGCCCACAAGCACGCCGGCAACGAAGAATTGATCTCCGCCCTTAAACAAGAAAAAAGTGGCATAGCCGTCCTGACGTAACCAATTCGAATACTTCCTGCAGAAAGTTTTGATCTGGCTCTGTGATAAACACAGTTTGTTCAAATCGGTTCCAAGGAAACCAAACATTTGTGCAAATGTAGCATTCTGTACCAGTTCATAAACCTGTACTGCGGTATCCTCAGTGGCAACACCAGGTTTATCAGTACCCCAGTTTTTGAAGTCTCCGTCTATGCCAGACTTAAACGTTTCCTTGGCATTTGCCAGAGTTTCTGACCCATCGCACGAATCAATAACTATTGATTCGCCCTTAGACAACAATCTGAGAATGGTGTTCTCTTTATTGTCGAGATTAAACTTGCCTTCAATAATATCCTGAAGCGCAAAAATAACAAGTTCTGGGTCGATAGGACTTCCGCCTTTCAGACGGATTTGGCGTTGAATTTCAAGCATCTGTCCTGTAATGCCGAAGTGTTGTTCGCCTGTGACATTAAATTTTGCCATGACAAATAATATTTAAGTAAAAAGATCAAATATGAGTCATTTGTAAGGCCGACTCTTTACCTTCTTATATTATATCACAAAATTAACCAACCTGTCAAATAAAAAATCTATCCAGGACGGTCCTGGATGGTTTCTGAGCTAGGCAAGACCTAGCTCAAATTAGCTCAAATTCTTTAATAACTTTTTTAAAATCAATATAATTTTTAGGTGATAAATCTTATTTCAATGCTCTAATGCCAGGAAGTGTGCCTTTGGCCAAGAATTCTAGAGTTGCTCCACCACCGGTTGAGACAAAGCCGAGTTTGTTTTCGATTTTTAATTTAGAAATTATTGCGACAGTATCACCTCCCCCGATAACATTCTTTGCTTTACTCTTTGAAATAATTTTTATAAGTTCTTCGGTAGATCCACCAAAACCATTCTCATATTTACCAAGTGGGCCATTCCATAAAATAAATCCCGCTTGATTGATCAATTCTTTCAGCGCCAAGACTGCTTGTGGCCCAATATCGACGATATTTTCATCTGACATTACTTCGCTTGGCTTCGTAGTTCTATTCTTTGAATTCTTGGTAGTAATAACGTCAATCGGTAAAATTAAATTTTTGCTTTTTAGAAGTACTGGAAGCTGAAAATTACCTTCACCAACTAATGATACCCCAACTTCATAACCTTTGGCTTTGAAAAAATCATTAGCAATAGCACCTCCTATGAAAATGTTATCGGCCGAACGAAGAAACTTTTTTATTATAGGAATTTTAGTTTCAAATTTTGCACCACCTAGGATAAATAAAAACGGATGGCTCGGATTAAATGCTTTAGACAAATTCTCTATCTCAGCAGTAAGTTGCAAACCTGCATACCCTGGCAAATATTTGGTGATTCCGACTACTGAAGCGTGCTCTCGATGACAGACCGAAAAAGCATCATTAACATAGATTTCTCCATATCGCGATAATGCCCTTGCAAATGAAGGAGAATTTTTCTTTTCACCTGACTCGGTACGAAGGTTTTCTAGTAAAACAACTTCTCCCTTTTTTAATAAATTAATTCTTTTTTCGGTTTCGTCAGAAAAAATTGGGGTTTTAATGAAATCAAAGTTTTTAACACATTTTTTCATTATTTTAGAAACGTTAAACAAACTTTCTTTGCCATCTTCACCTAAGTGTGAAATAACTATAACCTTGGCTCCTTTTTTCTGTAAGAATAATATTGTAGGAATTACTTTTTTAATTCTGAAATCATCAAGCACTGTGCCATTATTCATAGGAACATTTAAATCAGCTCTAAGAATTACTTTTTTGCCAGATAAATTTTTTATTTCTTTAATCGATTGCATATATTAATCTTTTATTGCATTTATAATTGCACTAAATTTCTTAGGATTAAGACTATCACGACCTACTAATAAACCATCAGCTCCATCGTCTGAGACAAATGTTCCGGCATTTAGTGGGTTGACTGAACCACCATAAAGGATAATCATACTGTGCGCAATTTTTGCTCCATAAATGTCAGAAATTATTTTCTTAATATAAATTTTCATTTCCATGAACTCTTCTCTTGTGGCTTCACGTATCGAGCCACTACCTATCGCCCATATTGGCTCGTAAGCAATTATTATGTTTGCCATTTGTGATTTCGATACACCAGACAGACATTCTTTGATTTGTTCTCCGACAAAAGAAAGATATTCACCTTCTTTGTCTCGATTCCTCTCTCCTACACATAGGATTGGGGAAAGTTTTGATTTCAGAAGATTTAATAATTTCTGATTGATAATTTTGTTATCTTCTCCATCTGTACGTCTTTCACTGTGCCCAACAATGACGTATCTAGCTCCCAAACTAGAAAGCATAGATGACGAAACTTCACCAGTGTGTGACCCCTCTGTATCTTTACCAACATTTTGCGCACCGAGAATAACTTTCTTACTTTTTATCTTTTTAGAAATATATAAAAATGGGAATGGAGGACAGATAATAATTTTGGTATTCTTTGCGTTTTTTGTTTCTTTAGATAATGCATTTAAAAGAACTTCCGCTTCTTTTTGAGATTGTGGATTCATTTTCCAATTAGCGACAACTATTTTAGACATACCACTATTATATCATAAAATAAGCCTTTTGGTATTGGTCTTATTGTGATTCTCCCCAGCTGTCTATTCCCCATGACCCCGATGGACCACTAGAAAAGTTATTATTTGCAAGCCCAGATTCATAAGTGATACTAGACCCTCCTGTGATATTTAATTTATTACCAGTAGCTTCTTTGAGAGAGGCTCCGCCAGAAACATTGATCGTTCCATTAGGAGCATAAATAATAACAGCCCCAGCTCCTCCATTAATCGTGGCAGCCGAGTCAGACGAATCTGTTGTATAAAGCATAATGTAACTTCCCGAAACACCAGAACCCGTAGCGTGCCCTCCTCCTGAAATCGAGATAGTTCCATTTACAACGATCACAGCATCGTTAGATCCAAAGCTTGAAGCGAGCTTAATTAACCCACCGCCATCTAATACCAAATTCCCTGTGACCCACAAAGTTCCAGTGATATTTAATGTTCCTCCATTTGAAACTGTTAGATCCCCAACTATTTTTTTAGGACCAAAATTAACGTTTTGATTTGGCCAAGGACCAACCGAATAATTACCATTATATTGACCACCAGCAGTTGCCGCATCTTTCCATTCATTTAAATTACCATCTGATACTGGATATGCTATATACACCGGATCTGGTTGAGACAAACAAGGCTTATTGTTACTTATTCCAACCGCACAATATATATTGCCCGAAGAAGTTGTAGAACTAACTGTATGCGCTTGAGCAGAACCAGAAATTGTTCCGATTTTCACTTGATTATCTGGACCATACCCAGTGATAGAACCAGTTGGGCCACCTAAATAGAGATTGAAATAATAATCAAGCCCAGAAGGAGTTGTATTGTTCCACGTTCCACCCGATTGACCGATATTACCAACTCCATTACCATACCCACCATTCGAGGCACCGATAATATAATATTTACGTGAACTTGTACTTGCATCTATAACCAGCCAATATTTAGTTCCAATATTAAGTACAGGATTTGTTGTAAAAGAGACATCAATCCAATTATAAGAGCTCGTAACCTTAGAAGCAGAAAGCGGACCAGAAGCGATAACAGTTGATCCTGGTTTATTACTTGAATCATTTACAATCTTTACAATAGCATCGCTAGGGCTTCCACTACTTTTCAAATATAGTTGAACTTTATTTAAAGCACTCGATGAAGACACCATAAAACTCTGGGCAACATCTTGAGTAGAATCATTATTCCCAAAAGAAATATTATAAGCGGGAATACCAGTACCATTTGATTGATCAAAAATAGCACTTGGGCTATTCGCAGAGATAGCTGTCCCAGTAATAATATTACCCCCAGAACTACTAGCAGTTATTGGCCCATTGGAATATACATTACCATTAATAGTTCCACTATCAAGATAAACCCCTCCTATACCAGATTGAACACCATAATTAAAAGATGTACCCGTAGTGGTGGTTAAAGTTAACCCAACTGTACGTTCGTTCGAATTAACATTACCAGTTGCGATAATTTGCTTACGCCCACCTCCTATATCGGTAAGTTCCATCGGAATAGTTGTATAAATATTATTTAAGAAGAGAGTTCGGTTATCCCCCATTGTTCCCGTCTCCATATTATTTTTTATTCTATATACCAGATCTTCAGCTCCTGACTCAGCGATAAAGTAAGATTGTTTTGATGAATAATTATCAGATGCAATTTTAAATTCGCGGACAACGGGAGTAACTATACCTATCAAAATAGTCAGACTTATAAACATGAAAAAGAATACGACGATCATCATCGCTGCTCCTTTATTCTTTTGAATTGTACTTTCTTTTTTCATCTTTCTCAATTTATTTTCTATTATCTTTCCTAGAATCTAATAACTATCCGCTAGAACCTAGTTTAATACCCTCCTCTCAGAACAATTGTATCATAAAAATTTTCTGACTTCGTATTATGTCCACTGGAATATCGGAGTGTCATTTCGACTTTCACCGCTTCACCATTTGCAGTTTGGATACGTCTAAAAACCAAATTCGTTATTGAAACGTCTTGATTCAATAAATTCCCGATAAGATTATTATTTCTATACAAATTGAGAGTTTGACTGGCTACAATAAATTTTATCGTGGCATTATTACCAGCACCATCAGTAGTATTCAACTGCAAAACTCCCGGGGTACTGCCAAGAGTGCTATTGGCAATATCAATATTTTTTGCTTTTCTTATCTCGCGAGATACTCTTTCCATGACCGTAGAACTTGATTCAAGCAATTTTCTATTCATGTTTGTCGTATTAAAAGAAGATAATATAACGATAAAGGAATTAATAACAAGAATCGATATCGCTGTAAAAATAGCAATATATATAATTATCTCGATCAAACCAAAACCTTTTTTATTTTTTATTTTATTTTGCATTTAGTTAAAAAGGTTAGTTAAATAAAAAGTTATATTTTTTGAATTTGTTCCTGTTTTGGTCTGCCAAGAAACCGTCACATTTACTTTCTTAATTCCTGTATCGAGTGTTCCAGATGAAGCGATATCATCATTGGCGTCCCTATTAACAGCAGAAAAAACAACTGTTCTAGTAAAAATTGAGTCTACGGGGGTCACCGCTGTTATCCCGAGTGACCAAGTGTTTGTGTTTGTATTGAAAGTTAAATAATAATTCGTATCTAAATTCAAATTAGAAATTGTTGTCCAGCTATTGTCTCTTATAGATTTAACAGCCTCTACCCCTTCTTCTAGAACCATACTTGCTTGTGTTTGCCTTAAGGCTCTACCAGAAAGTTCTATTCCCTTTGAAGCAGATGACATCAGCGCTATCGTCACTAATGAAATTATAGAACAAGCTATAATCACTTCTACGAGAGTAAAACCAGTATTTTTGTTATTTTTTTTAAAGATACTTTTCATTTTTAAATTTTAAATTTAATTTACATCAATTACTCCTGTTAAATTAATAGTTATAATTTTTTGCTTGTCAGTATGCTTAACAAGTTCTAACACTATTGTACCATTTTGTGTCGTTTCTCCTGTAATCCTTTCAAACACAACATCACTTCCATTTCCACTTAGATTTATGCCACCAGTTATAGGTGAGATAACCGCAGAATCAAAATCTATCTGTTTATTACTTGGGGACGAACTATATGACGTACCTGCAAACAATATAGCTTTGTCTGTTTGAAAATGAACACCATAAGTATTAGAATTTTTGGATGATATAGTGCTATTCCTTGCTTCATTCAACAAAGAAACAATATCTTCGGATGTGTTATTGAGGGCTTGTTGCTGTTGGAAATCTGCAAGTTTTGGCACAGTGATCACACTTATAATTGCGATGATTCCAATAATCACTATTATTTCCATGAGACTTATTCCTCTGTTCTTTATTGTTTTCATAATTAAATATTATTCATAACTGAATACATCGGCTTAATCATTGAGACAGCAAAGAACCCGACAGCTCCTCCAATAAAAAGCATCAGAACTGGTTCGATTATTGTCGATAGATCTTTTGTCTTGTTATCAACTTCTGTTTCGTAAAAGTTCGCAATATCAAGAAGCATTTTAGACAAATTACCAGTTTCTTCGCCGACTTCAACCATCTCTCCCATCATCACAGGGTATAGAAAAGTATTTTCTTTAAACGAGGCAGACAAAACTTGCCCTTTCTCAATTGAAGCTATTGAATTATGTATCAATTCTTTATAATGAACATTTTGTAAAACTTCTTCGGTGATCGCCAAAGAGTTAGATATATTTACTCCGGACAACAACAACGACGACATTGTTCTAGCTGTACGAGCGGTATTAACCTCTTTGACTATTTTACCAATAACTGGAATATATAATATGGCTCGATCAATAGATCTACGAACTGATTTTACTTTTGATAAGAAGATTATCCCTATAATTATTGATGCTACTATCATCAAAAATAGAAAAATATGTTGACTTATTGTATCTGAAAGCCAAATGATTAATTTAGTTGATGACGGTAACTCGGTCCCTAAATCTTTGAAAGTACTGGTGAGAGTTGGAACAACATATATCATCATAAATATACCAATAATAACCATGGCGCTCAGAATTATTGACGGATAAGTCATCGCTCCCTTCACCTTCTTATTCAAATCATAAGTTTTTTTAAGACTTAAACCAACTTCCGTTAATGTACTTGGCAAACCGCCAGATTCTTCTCCTGCATGAACCATCGGGATAAAAATTCCAGAAAAAACCTTTGGAAATTTTTTCATTCCATCTGAAAGTGAATCTCCTTTACTTATATTTTCCGATAAACTATGTAACACTTCATTGAATGTAGAATTGGTAGATTGTTTTTCCAAAATAGATAGCGCCCTACTCAAAGAAAGACCTGCTGATAGCATTCCACTTAAATTATTTGTAAATATAATTTTTTCTGAAAGAGAAACCCTCCCAAAAAAATTTGATTTCTTAGAAAAAATACCACCTTCATTTTTAATTTCTTCGACAGATATTGGAGTGTACCCTTTTTCTCTAAGCTCTCTCGCTAATGCAAATTTATCTGGAGATTCGGAAATCCCCTCTTCTATCCCATTATTTTTATTTTGTATTTTATATTTAAATTTCATTTGATTTAGCAAAATCAAGTCGCGTAACTGCCCTTATAGCGAGACTAACGAAACCAGACATTACTCTGAGACAACACGCAAAACTTCTTCTGTTGAAGTTATACCTTGAGCGGCAAGAAATATACCATCTTCAATCATTGTCATCATCCCTTCTTCTTTAGCCATCTTTTCTGTTTCATCAACAGAAGCGCCTTTCAAAATCATTTCTTTTATTGAAGTACTTATATTGAGAACTTCGTGAATACCGACACGTCCTTTGTACCCATCTTTTGCCTCTTCGCTTTGTTTCGACTTATAAAAAGGAATAGTTTTCCATGTTGAATCTGCTGATACAATTTTTTCTAATTTCAAAAATTCCATAACACGATTAAGATCTACAATTTTCTCTAAAGCTTTCATTTCTACTTCATTCAAAAAGTACTTTTCTTTTTCCTCGGCAAGTTTTCGGACTAGACGTTGGGCGATAACTGTTTTGACTGTTGATACAATAAGAAATGGTTCAACTCCCATATCAATCATACGTGGAATCGCGCCTGCGGCAGAATTCGTGTGGATAGTAGAAAGAACCAAATGCCCTGTAAGAGAGGCATTAACGGCAAGTGAAGCTGTTTCTCCATCACGGATCTCCCCAACCATTATGATATCTGGGTCTTGACGAAGTAGGGTACGAAGACCATTAGCAAAGGTTAAACCAATTTCTGATTTGGTTTGCGTCTGATTGATACGTGGCATTTGATACTCGATCGGATCTTCAACTGTAGAAATATTAACATCTGGAGTATTTAAAATATCGAGCATTGTGTAAAGTGTTGTAGTTTTACCCGAACCTGTCGGACCCGCACAAAGAAGCATTCCTGTACGTTTTTTCATTCCATCATGAATTCTCTCAAGAGCTTCACCGTGGAAGCCAAGACCTTCAAGAGAAAAACCCTTGGCATTTTCGCGCAAAATACGAATAACTGTTTTCTCACCATAGTATGTTGGCAAAGTAGAAACACGGAATGAAACATTACCTTGATCATTTACAATCTTGAAACGACCATCTTGAGGAAGACGCTTTTCGTCAAGCTTTAAATTGGAAAGAACTTTTATACGGGCAACAATTCCCGGAGCAGTATCTTTCGGCAATATCATGGCATCGTGAAGAATTCCATCGATACGATAACGGACAATAAGATTTTCTTCGCATGGTTCTATGTGTATGTCTGAAGCGCCCTGAAGAATAGCGTGAGAAACAAGAGTATCTATGATCTTAACAATCGGTAAATCTTCAGCTAATTCTTTTAGCTCTTTTTCTGTCTTTTCTTCCGATGCACCACCATCTGCAACTGTTTTAATCGAGCCAGTTTCTTTTTTGATAATATCTTCAAAGTCTGCTTGTAAACTTTTTTTGTATTGAGCAAGAGCTTCTTTGATAGATTGAGTGCTGGTCATTCTAGGTAAAATGCGAAGCCCAACTTTCTTTTTTATAAAATCAATAACTGGAAGGTTCTCGACATCAAGCATTGCCACTTCGAGCCCAAGGCTTGATTTTTTGTAAGCGATGATATTGTTGTTGCGAGCGATCGGTTCAGGAATAAGCATCAAAACATTTGGGTCAATCTTCTCCCCCTCTAGACTTATAAATGGAATACCCAAAGACACCGCTTGAATTTTATTCCAATCTTTTTCTGTTAATTTTCCATCACTAACTAAAATAGAACCAAGTGGTTGATTTTTTTCTTTTGATTTTTTGAGAGCAACAGAAATATCTGTCTTCGTAACTAATCCAGAACTATTGAGAAGATCTATAATTGTTTTTTCATCAACATGCATGCTTATATTATATCATATAGCACATAACATGTAATGTATTGTTCAGTTAACCATATGGGGTGACAAATATGTTAGATTGGGGTGACAAAGGTTAACTAGCTTTTAATACCTTAATTTAATAAGAATCATAACTATGGCAAACAGAAATCAACAACCGGCATATCCGGCTAAAATGAGG
>JANYAX010000026.1 GCA_025361085.1 Candidatus Nomurabacteria bacterium
CCTCATTTTAGCCGGATATGCCGGTTGTTGATTTCTGTTTGCCATAGTTATGATTCTTATTAAATTAAGGTATTAAAAGCTAGTTAACCTTTGTCACCCCAATCTAACATATTTGTCACCCCATATGGTTAACTGAACAAGTTATTGACAAATAATTTCAAAAAGTATATAATACACCCATCATTAGAAAAAGTCGCGCTTCGCGGCTTTTTCCTTTTATATATCTTTCTTTATTTTCATCTTCAAATTATCAATATTAAGAAAATCTACAGGCCTACCTTTTTCTTCTATTAATTTTCTTAATTTTGTTGAAAACCTAGATGTAAAATATTTTGGTCCACTTTTTATTTTTTTAGCGCTTGAAACGATGTGAACTCGTACCTCTTTTTCTATAACATTTCTAATTAAAAACTCAAAATCTCCATCTCCAGAGAAAATATAAAATTCATTTCCTTTGTTTACACTACCCATTGCATCAACAGTTAAATCCACATCGCAGTTAGATTTACGATTATATCCCATATCAACATTAGATATAAATTCATTACCGCACTGTGGACATTTTGTTTGAATTTTTTTATCTTTATTTTTATAGGCAAAAACAATCTTTGACCTAACGATACAACCCTTTGTTGATAAATTCAAAAACTCTTTTTCGGATTCTAGATCACCTACATCAATCCCTGAATAGAAAAAAACTTTGTCACAACCCCATTCATTTTTTAAAAACAAAAAGAGCTTCTCCCAATCAATAGAAAAACCAAGTAGTTGTTCTGTGGTGCTTGCCGTATTTTGAACATCAATAAAAGCATATTTCATATCATTATTATACCATATCTTACCATTTTATTTCTATTTCTACCTTTCCCTTTTCGTATTCTATTTCAATCTCAGATTCTTTCGGAATGTAAACCTTTTTACCTTTGATCTGCATTTTAAATGCTTTATCTTTACTTAAAGATTCCACCAACCTTTTCAAAATCGCTATCGTCTGCTTTTTTGTATACTTTTTTTCAATTTCTTTTGACATATAATTTTATTTTATATCGCCCTTAATCATTTTAATAATTTCTGGGAATTTAGAGATTTTAAAATGACCATTTTTACTTTTATAAATAATAATTTTTGAATTTTTTAACTTTTTTCTGTATTTTTCAGCATGATCAACCGGAACACAATCATCATCTGCAGAAAACATAAGAGTAATATCACTACAGTTTTTCTCAAGCAGAGATAAATCGGATTTTAATTTAAACCCACCAACTAAATCCTCATCAATACAACTATCATCAAATGGAGGGCATACCAAATACACTGAAAGTATTTTTTTAGGAAATTTGTTTTCCGAAAGATATTTTGCAAGAAATATTCCACCCAAAGATCCTCCTATCAAAATTACATTATCATGTAAAAGTGGTATATACTTTTCAAACCATATTTTCCAATCTTCATAACGAGCATTATAGTGTAACGGGAAAAGTGGTCGTATTATTTGTAATTGTTTACTTAATTCTTTATCAAAATTTTCTTCATACCAACGAACTTTTTTATCCAACGAAACTTCTTTATTCTTTAAATAATTTAAATAATCCTTTCTATTCTTAAAAGTATTACCACCATGTATTAAAAAAATTTGTCTTTTTGTTTTCATAATTATTTCTCCGGTTTAATGATAATTTCTTGCTCAATCTTTTTAAATCTTTCGACTTCTATCCCATCCTTAATTATACTCTCTAAAAACATTTTCTTTGGGCGGACCCACATACCTCCATCTTCAAGATGTATGTATGCAACCATCGGTTCCAACGTCTCACTATGAAAAAACTCACCCAAAACTTTTACTTTGGTCCCCTTGTAATGCTTATACATTCCTCCAATTTCCAAATTTTTCATGATTATAATAATGATATAATTTGTAATCCTTTTTCTTCTATTTCTTCCTTTTTCCAAAAAACAGTTAAATCATTTATTTTCCATTGACCAACAAAACCGACTTTTTTCTCTAACTCTCGTCCTGTATAATCTTTTATTTTGGGGTCCCACTCTCTAAGAAAAAAAATATCTCCTTCTTGTATATCAAAATCATTCAATCTTAATTCAAATGTTTTTTCACCTTCTAATATTTTTTGGAAATATTCTGGCCAAACTTTTTTCTCTACCTTTTTCATTTCAATCTTTTAATTATTTTAATAAACTCGTCATTACGTTCGTACTCATTATTGAACATTCCAAATGAAGCGAAAGCTGGGGAGAAAAGAATTATATCTCCACGTGAGGCAAGGCCTAACGATGTCTTCACAGCTTCTTTTAAATCCTTCGCATTTCCATTAGTAATTAGTAATTTGTAATTTGTAATTAATTTCTCTGTCCCCGTCCCCGGTATCATCACCACTACTTTACAATATTTATTCACAGCTTTAACAAAATCATCAAGCGGAAGATTTTTGTCTGACCCGCCACAGATTAATACGATTTTTCTTTGCCCCGCCGTAGCTTTACGCGAAGGAGGGTTTTCAAATTTTTTATCTTTTGGAATTACCGAAAGAGCTTCTATCCCTGCCATCGTCGCCTCAGGAGTTGTGGCATTGTTGTCGTTATATATTTTTATACCTTTATAAGTTCTAAGTAATTGCATTCTACCTTCTAAGTCTTTGAAATTTGCTACTGCTTTTTTTATATTTGAAATTGGAATACCAAACTGCTTGGCGACTTCTACTGCGCAAGCCAAGTTCTCTCTGTGGTGAGTACCCAAAACATTAAATTTCCAATCAGCAACATCATTAGGGTTTACAACAATAAACTTTCCTTTAACATCAGACTTCTTTATGAACTTTTTCATCCCAGGACGAACAATAAGAACATCATTACTTTTCTGATATTTAAAAATATTGGCTTTATCGTCAAAATATTTTTTTCTGTCATTCTTATAGTAATTCATATGATCATCCATAAAAGAAGTGAAAACTGAAATATGAGGAGAAATTCCTGCCTGCGCAGGCAGGTTGTTATCTCCAAAACCCTGTAACTGCCAAGAATCGAGTTCACAAACTAAAATATCACCTGCCTGCGCAGGCAGGCCAGCTTTAACCCCGCCTTTTCGGTGGGTCGCTGATGAGGCGACTTTTTTCAAAAGTGGTAAGGTTGCTAGCCCCCGAAGATTACCACCCAAAAAAATCGAAGGTTTTTTTGTCCTGAGAGCTTTGCTCGAAGGGCTATTCAAAAATTTCTCATTTGCTTTCAAAATCTCATATATCAAAGTTGTGGTCATACTTTTCCCACGAGTGCCTGTCACTCCTATGATCATTACTTCTGGTGCACATTTAGCAAACAAAGATACGTCCATCTCTATGGGTATATTATTTTTCTTCGCTTCAGCTATATATGGCGAATCAAGTGGCACTCCAGCAGCTTTCACAATCATATCTCGCCCTCTAAAATCTTCTAATCTATGCTCCCCTAAAACAAATTTTATTTTCCCCGTCCTGAGCTCGGTTGAATGGGTATAGTCTCGGAGCTTATCAAGCGACGACCTGAGCGCTGTCGAAGGTTTCAAATCCGTCACTATCAAGTCTGCTCCACATTCTGCTAAAAATTTTGTATAGCCAAGCCCACGCCCAAGAAGCCCAATTCCCATGACCGTAATCTTCTTCCCTCTAAAAAATTGTTTGTAGTCTTTCATCTCATTTAAACATTTTGCAAAATGACAAAATATACTTTCCTCTCTTGGTAATACTATTAATCACATAACGACCCTCGTACTTTTTTTCTATCAATCCCCCGTCTGATAATTTTCTTATATGGTCAGATATGGTAAAAAATCCAACATTTAATTTCTTAGATATCCCATCAACAGAAATTCCACCGTCTTTTTCAAGTAGTTCAAGAATCTGGATTCTCCGATGATTTGCAAAAGCTTTTACTATCTTCTCGATTTTTTTATATTGTAAACTCATTTTTAAATTATATAACATTTTGTCATTTTGCAAAATGTTTAAGTTAATATATTTCCTTCTTATAACATTCTTCACAATATATGATTTCCGGTCTGTCAGGAGCATAGGAAGTCTCGAATTCATTGCTACATCCCTCTTTCATACAAGATCTATGCCAGAGCATTAAAGGGTTTCGTTGTGATAGACGTTCATAGTGGCGACAATTAGGGCATAAGCGTGGTAATGGCAGGTTCATACGTTTATAGAATTGATACTCTTCGGGGATTATCTTGAAAGCTTCAGTACATTGGTGATTACAGTCTTTGTGGGTCGGAGATCCTGAGCTTGCCGAATGGGAGCATTCTATGACCTTATTTATGATTGATTCATCGGTATCATTGATATTATCTGGGATATCTTTGTTATATATGTCTATATTGTAGTTTCTTTCTTCTTTGTCCTTCCATTTGTAACCTTGTGATATAGCTTGTTCTTTGGTTAGAGGGAAAAATTCTTGAGCAGTAGTTTCATTATAAGGTGAAGGGCTTGTCTCAATTGGAAAAAATTCTCCATATTTATAAGTATTTCCCTTCTTATCTATATATGGATTTTCGTTCATTTTATTTATAATTTCATCCCTTAGTTTAAAATATTCTTCTTTGGTATATTGTTTGTTGAAAATACAATATTGGCGTTTTTTTAATCCAACACATCCAAAAATGTTACTAGAGTTTGTACAAAAGAACGAATAATCTACGTCATGGCAATTTGTAATTGCCCATTGAGACATACGAATATTTGACGTTTGATCTCCCCCCTGTAAAACTTCATACATGAGAGACGAACTTTCTCCAAAATTTACAAAATCATATACGTCGGTCATTTTACCAGTAACAAAACTGCAATATTTTGAATCTTCAATATTAAATCCAACAAAACAATGTTTGGCATTTTTTGTATCATTTAAATAATCACCATATGAATCAACGTTACGCCATCCGTGCATATACTTCTGTGGGGCATTCTTCAATAATTCCTGAGTTTTTACACGAATATCTTTAATACTGCTGAAAGATAGTGGAAAAAACTTTTTGAGTTCAGTTTCGTATTCTTCTTTAGAAAATGGCAAATTAAAAATATAATAATTCTTATTACGTAAATTTACACATCCAAAACAATTATTGCATCCAGCACAATTTTTAGAAAACCAGACATCGCTGCAACTTTCACAATCGATAGAATAAAAAGTTTTGTAACTTTTACTACAATTAATTGTCTCATAACACAATTCAATTTCTTTTCCCATCATATTGTCGATACTATCTCGACTGTGATTTACGAAACTGCCATATATAATATTTTCACAAAAATCACTGTAAGTGACCATATAGCAATTTTTTAACCACGAGACCATGTTTGTGTAATCTGAATTTGTGGTTGTTGTGTAAAGGCCATATAGATTTATCATCGGAACTCTATGAAATAAATCGTCAAGCTGCGTTAAAAATGTTTTTGATGAATCAAAATCAACACCATATTCTAAACCATCCCAATTATCTGAATACCAGCAAGATCCACAATATAGATGCATATTGGATTCTTTAGAAAAAACTGTGATAATTTTTTTGTTACATCTTTCACATATCCCGTGATAAAAAACTCTTTCATTTCTACGAGCAAGGCGTCTTATCAATCTACACTCTGGACAAAAAGTTGGTGGCGGAACTTTCATTTTCTCATAAAAAGAGAAATCATCTGGTTCGATAGTGAAGCTTTGTTTACAATTCTGACATATTATATTTTGTGGTTTGTACTCCATATTGGTCATTTTGTCATTTTGCAAAATGTTGTTTATATCACTTCTTGTTGATAACAATGTTCACAGTATACTATTTCTGGACGATCTGGAGAATAGTTTGTTTTAATATCTTTCCCACAATGGTCACACTTTCTGTCCCAGAATTTATATGGGCCACGTCTCTCCAGTCTATCTTTGTGTCGGCAGAAAAAACATTTGCGTGGTATTGGCAATGTCATCTTTCGATAGAAAAGTAATTCTTGTTCAGTTATTTTGTAATTTCTTTCACACGATACACATTTCAATATTTCTTTTGTAATACCATCTTCCACATCTTTAATATTATCGGGAATTTCTGCTGGTTGTATTGTTTCTTTGCCCTTTGTCATTTGAATATTATCCTCCCAGCGAAAACCTTGGGCTAATGCCTCTTCTTTTGTTAAGGGCATATTGTCTTGAGCTATTGTCTCATTATAGGCAAATGGAGCAATCTCAGGTGGTATCATTAACCCGTGGATACCGATATCGGTTAGTTCTTTCACTATGCGATCTTTTAATTTTTCATATTCTTCTTTCGCATACTCTTTATTAAAAATTGCATATTTGCCATTTCTAAGGGCATCACAACCTATGCAGTCATTGCAATTTCTGAGATCAAATGAGTACATTATATTACTAGAGTTTTCAGCCCAATAAGAACCTATGACATTACTACAATATCCAGTAGCTACAACTTCAAGCAACTGCTCAGACTTTGTGCCATATCCAGTAGTTCCTAAGGAATCTTTAATTAGTTTAGAAGAAAATAAATAACGACAATTTTCAGATTTTGCAACCTCAAAAGAGCTAAAAACGTCTTTACATTCCGTAAGGTAATCCCCAACACAATCTATTGTCTTTAAATTATTGTTTTCTCTGTGTGGAAATTTGAAACAAAATTCGTTAAATTTTTCATAACATTCTTTTAATTTAGAGTAACTGCCCATAACTTCACTTAATCTTTTTTTATATTCTTCTGGTGTAAGTTGTTCATTAAACCAACAATTACTCTTATTTCTTAAATTTACACAACCAAAACAATTGGTTAAACCACTACCATTCAAAATAAAACAAGAGTCAACACAACCGGTAACATTTTGACTCCAGAAAACATTTGCAGATTCTTGAACACTTACGCAATCATAACAATTCTCAAATTTTACTCCAAAGTAAATATCGGATGAAAAAATTCCGTTTTTTATACCCCTTGAATATAACAACTCTTCGGCAGGGCTAGAATTAAACACAAAGTAACAATTTTTACATCCTCCTGCCATATTTACATATTCACTATTTATATTTTGTCCATCTCCAGTAGATATACCTAGGTTTATTTTAGGAACTTTAGTCAAAAATTCCCCCATCTGATCAAAGAACGATCGTGATTTATCATATGCTGTGGCGTAATCTTTCGGATTCCATTTTTCAGAATAAAAACATTCGTAACAATATGTAGTAAATGGAGATTTTAAACTATATATAGATATAACATTTTTCCCACATATACCACATTTTCTGCCAGAATATAGCGACATTTCATTTCTCCACATTGCGCGCATTTTAAATCGGCAGTCTGGACAAACATTCGGTGGCGGAACTTTCATTTTTTCATAGAAAGAAAAATCATCTTGATCAAGAGTAAATTCGTGTTGGCATTTCTGGCATATTCGATTTTCTTTTTTATCTTCCATATATTATTCTAGTCACTAGAAACTAGATACTAAAAACTAATTCAGATATTTCTCTAACTCTTCCATATCGTCAAAATGATTTTTGACACCATTTACTTCTTGGTAGTTTTCGTGGCCTTTGCCGGCAAGTAAAATATAATCACCACTTTTGGCAATTTCACAAGCTTTTTGAATAGCCAGATGCCTATCGACAATTATTTCTACTTTATCGAGACCCTCAAGTGGCAAACCTGCCTGCGCAGGCAGGCCTTTTTGCATATCAGCCAATATATCTTCGGGCTTTTCAGTGCGAGGATTGTCAGAAGTGAGAATAAGAACATCGCTCATGTCGTGACCAATTTTAGCCATTATTGGACGTTTACTTTTATCTCGATCACCTCCACAACCAACAACTGTAATAATTTTATTCTGACCCTTCATATCATTAATTGTTTTTAAAACCTTTTGAAGAGCATCTGGCTTGTGAGCATAGTCAACTATACCGATAACTCCACTATTTGACTTATAATACTGAAATCTTCCTGGAACCGTATCGAGGGTTTGTATCATTTCCTTAACTTTATCCCTATCTTGGCCGAGCAAAACCGCAATTGCATACACACTTAAAACATTATACAAATTAAATTCACCTATCAATTTTGTATTTAATTTTTCATCAAAATCTGCTGGCTTCTTTAAGCTAAGAGTATAAGTGTTGGCCTTTGTGGTAGAAAGCATATATTCACCTCTCTCATCATCGATATTTGCAATAGCGAAACCAGTAGCAGGTATCATATCGAAAAAACCTTTTTTGGCATTACAATATTCATCGAGAGTTTTATGATAATCTAAATGATCAAGTGTAAGGTTTGTAAATATTCCACCAACAAAAGAAATACCCGAAATACGTTTCTCTGAGACAGAATGCGAACTAACTTCCATAAAACAGTATTCACACCCGTCATCTACCATTTCTGCTAACAATTTATTTAAAGTTATTGCATCTGGTGTTGTACGATGCGCTTCTTCAATACGATTATTTATTTTATTTACATCAGTACCGATCATTCCGGTTTTGTAACCTAAATTACGAAAAAGTTGATGCAACAATGTTGTAGTAGTTGTTTTACCACTTGTCCCAGTGATGCCAACAAGTTTCAATTTGCGTGACGGATTATCATAAAAATTCCCTGCGATTACTCCAACAATCTTATGAGTATCGGCCACTTTTAGATATGTTATGCCGTTTTTGAATTCCAATATATTCTCTTCATGTACAATGGTCGTTGCTCCTCTCTCTATAACTTCATCAATGAAAGAATGACCATCCAAAACATTGCCCTTTAATGCGACGAATATTGCATGCGGTTCTATTTCTTTTGAATTAAGCGACATCGAAGAAACTCGAGCATCAAGATTGCCATGACTCTCTGTTATTTCGACTCCTTCTAATAATTCGCTTAAAATCTTCATATGTGATTATTTATTATTTAACCATTTATTATATTCTTCGATAACTTTTCTAGAGACATCTTCAAGAGGAATATTTTTTGTATCGATTATTAAGTTAAAATATTTATGATCAGTCTGATCATCTATATGATAAAGTTCCTTATACCTCTTTCTTTCACTCTCTAATCTTAAAATAATTTTCTCTTTTATTTTTTCTGGAGTATCAAAATCACCACTTGCTTCTGTATAGCGTTTAGGATTATTTTTTTTGTCTTCCAAAATTCTTTGCGAAGCAGTAGTTGGATCGAGTTCTAAAAATACTTTATACGACTCCGGGATAAAATGAAAACCTAAACGTGAATCAACCACAATATTTTCTTTTTCACCTAGACTGCGACAATAATCGTCTATCCCAAAATCTACAGATGGATCATTCTCCGCTATTCTACTCAAGTCTTCTAAAGATATACCTCTTTTTTCCGCCATAACCCTCATAAAAACCCCTGTGGAAAAATGTTCATATCCTAAAATTTCTGCCACTCTCTTTGCCGTAGAAGACTTACCGCTTCCAAGCTTACCCGCAATAGTTATAATATGCTTTTTATCCATATTTTCATTTTACCATAAAATGGCCAAATAAAAACCCTTATGATATAGTAATCTTATGCGAATTTTAGCCATAGAAACTTCGTGTGATGAGACTGCCATATCCTTGGTAGAGGTTAAACAAGAGGGTAAAAAAACCAAATTCAAAATATTGGGGAATGAGGTTTCTTCACAGATTGATATTCATAAAGAATATGGAGGTGTTTTCCCCGCACTTGCAAAAAGAGAACATATAAAAAATTTACCATTAGTTTTCGAGAAAGTTTTAAAAGAAGCCAAGATGGAGAAAAATTATTCTCCCTCACCCTTGCTAAAGGGGAGGACAGGTGGGGGTAAAATCGATGTCGTCGCCGTCACCACCGGCCCAGGACTTGAGCCAGCACTTTGGACTGGTATAGTTTTTGCCAAAGAATTAAATAAAAAATATAAAATCCCAATCGTGCCTGTGAACCACATGGAAGGCCATATCTTTTCTATCTTTCCCAAAAAAGGAAAGACTTTTACGGTTGAAAATAAAAAGGAATTGTTTCCAATGCTTTCTCTGCTTGTTTCCGGTGGGCACACAGAGCTTATTCTAATAAAAGATAATCCCTTCGACTCGGCTCAGGATAAACTTACATATAAAAAAATTGGACAGACCCGTGATGATGCAGTTGGAGAAGCTTTCGATAAAGTAGCCAGAATGCTCGGGCTCCCTTACCCAGGCGGACCAGAAATTTCAAAATTGGCTGGCATCGAGCGAGTTTCCTCCCCTGCTAAGGGGAAGATTAAGGAGGGGTCTGACCCCCTCGCCCTTCGGGCACTCCCCCTTAGCAGGGAGAGAGAAATTCAAATACAATTACCTCGCCCAATGATATATTCCAAAGATTATGATTTTTCATTTTCTGGATTGAAAACAGCTGTATTATATTTAATTCGTGATTTAGAAAAACAACATTCAAACATTTTGCAAAATGACAAAATGAAACAAAAAATTGCTTGCGAATTTGAAAACGCAGCTATCGAGGTTCTTGTTCACAAAACAACAAAAGCAATAAAAGAATACAAAATAAAAACTCTTATAGTTGGGGGTGGTGTTTCGGCAAATTCTTATTTACAGGAGCAAATGAAATTAAAAATAAAAAAGGAAAAGTTAAAAACAAAGGTTCACTTCCCTTCTAAATCACTCACTGGCGACAACGCTCTCATGATCGCCATCGCCGGATATTTCGGATATAAAAATAAAAAGTTTGTAAAATCTCACAAAAGCACCAAACTCAAAGCCAAAGGAAATTTATCTTTATAAAATTCTCTTCTGCAACTTATACCCATTCCCATGCGAAAGCATCCCCAAATAGGATTTTGTTGTTTCTTTTTTAGTATTTTTCTTAATATTTTTAAACATTCTTCTTTTTGTGCTTGTTCTTAAAACCCTATGATTTGAGAAGTTTACCCAGCCCAGGAAATCAACACCTGAAGAAATAGTTTTGATGAAAACTTTATTGGGATACATTTGCAGTTTCAAATTATTTTCCAAAAATTCTTTCATTTGTTCCAGTATTTTTTCTAGATAAACTTTATCTTCTGACATAACAACAAAATCATCTGCGTACCTCACATAATGTTTAACTTTTAAATCATGTTTAGCAAACTGGTCAAATTCATTCATATAAATATTCACTAAGAGTTGACTGGTTAAATTCCCAAGAGGTAAACCTCTCCCTTTTGATGCTACAAACTCTGCCATGGCAGAGTTTGTAGCACTTGTTGTGTTGAAACTATCGATTATTTGACTAAGTAGCCAAAGTACATCCTTACCTTCTATATATTTACTTAGAATACTTTTTAAAATTTCATGATCAATATTTGCAAAGAACTTTCTTATATCACACTTTAAAACAAAACATGTTTTTGTATTATTTTTTGAAACAATTCGACAGAAATATCTAAACCTATTTATGGCTTTATGTGTTCCCTTTTCATTTCGGCAAGAATATGAATCGTATATGAATTTTTTATCAAAATATGGGTAAAGCATTCTGTATATAGCGTGGTGGAGCAATCTATCTCTGACATTTGCTTTGTGTATATCTCTTGGTTTTGGGTCATTGATTTTAAATGCTTTATATTCCCCATGCTTATATGTTTTATTCTTTAAATCATTATGTAAATCAAAAATATTATCCATCAATTTCGATTGGAATAGAACCACATCTTCCTTTTTCTTCTTTCCTTTCAAAAACTCCTGCCAAGCAAGGAGTAAATTATCTACTGATATGATATCATTGTATTTATTATCAAATTTTTTCATTTTTATTATGGATACAACTAATATTACCCCCCCCCCCGACGATTTTACCAGTTCTAATTGTGTTAAAAAATACTTATATAGTTTGGATTGGATATTATCAAAAACTTCCTAAAATTCATAAATATACATTAGGAGAAAAAATTGATATTTTATTTATTGAAACAATAGAAGCTATTTCTATTGCTAGTTTTCTTTCTAAAGAAGAAAAATCTCCTTATGTACGTATAGCAATCCGAAAAATAGATACGCTTAAAATACTTTTGATGGTACTTTGGGAAGTAAAATCATTTGACAATAGAAAATATATCCTCGTTTCAGAACAAATAAATACTATAGGTAAAATGCTCGGCGGGTGGATTGGGCAATTATCAAAACAAAACTCCCTCAAAAAATAATTGAGGGAGAAAGAAGAGATTTTCGGAAACCGCAGCAGGATTGTCAGCATTGAAATCGTTGTCAAGCCAGTTGTAGTTCGTCCGCCACTTACCACTCTTGAAATACAAATAGCGAACATACAGATTGCCGTCGGAGTTGCGGAATTGTATAAAATATCTTCTATACCACTGCAAGTTTAATACGAGCACGAATGTGAGAAACTTTGCTGTATTTTATTTGTGATAATAATCACTCAATATTTTATACCAAGTATCTTCAATTTTTTGAAGTTTCTACACAAACAACTCTATTCAAAACTTTAGTTTTGAATACTCTGTGTTTATGGATACTGGTTTCGGCAGTATAATACCTTGATATTATACAAATTCGCCTATTACCAATATTGAGTATAACAAAAAAACTGGAATTCCCTCATAGAGAATTCCAGTTTTAGGACTAAGGACTAAATACAGAAAGTGTAAATAATCCAAAACCCAAGTTCTAACTTACGGAAACCGCAGCAGGATCGACAGCATTGAAATCGCCGTCAAGCCAGTAGTCGCTCGTACGCCACTCACCACTCTCGAAATACAAACAGCGAACACACAGAAGGCCGTCGGAGTCGCGGAAAATTGTTCCCCAGAAAAAGATATACCGAGTATTCCCTTCTGAGTCCTTTTTCCACTCTTCTGGGATAAGATGCGGATTTGCAAGTAAGTAATCCAGAACGCAAGCATTCAAGACTTTCTTGCTTTTCAGTTCTTTACGAAGTTCGTGACCGCTAAAAGAACCGATCTTTTGTTTTTGGGATAAGTAAAAACCGATCTTACTAAAATCCAAAATCAGTTTACCGGATTTTCTGTGATGTTCAATCGTCACTCCATTAAAAGGAAGGTTCGGTATCTGATCGGTATCAATCTCGTGAGTACCGATGATTTGAAGATTGCATCCGTTATTGATAAAACGAATGAAATTATCAAACACTGTATCCTCGTTCGAAGACAGTGAGTTTACAGCATTTTGGATTTTTGTTTTGTCAATACGAGCAACTCTTTCGTCGCTTCCTTTGACAAGGAGTTTCCCAATGAACTCACGGAACTGACCATTTGTGGCTGTTTCCATTTTTTTGTTTTTTAAGAGAACAACATTGTTCTGATTTATATTATATCACAAATAATGCCTATTTGTCAATCTAAAGATTTTTTGAAAAACAAGGCTAAAAATGCTATATTTTACTTATGCAAGAACCAAATACAGATCCGAAATTCCTTAAACCATATAATCCTCAAGAAACCGAGGATCGTATTTACAAGCTTTGGGAAGAAAGCGGGCTTTTTAATCCTGATGTTTGTATAGAGAAAGGTGTGACCGACAAAGATGCAAAAGCTTTCTCTATCGTCCTCCCCCCTCCAAATGTCACAGGGACGCTTCACTTAGGGCACGCGGCAACTCTCACTATTGAAGATATAATGGTTCGTTTTGCTCGTATGCAAGGCAAGCGAACTTTGTGGCTCCCAGGGACAGATCACGCAGCTATCGCCACTCAATCAAAAGTTGAAAAGATAATAGAGAAAGAAGAAGGTAAAAGAAAGACCGATCTTGGTCGTGAAGAATTCTTGAAAAGGGTTGAGAAATTCGCCCAAGATTCACACGATACAATCGTAAGCCAGTGCAAGAAAATGGGTGCTTCGCTTGACTGGTCGCGTGAAGCCTACACTTTAGATGAAAAAAGAAATTTGGCAGTCCGCACCGCTTTTAAGAAAATGTATGACGATAAACTAATTTATCGTGGTCACCGAATTGTAAACTGGGATCCAAAAGGTCAAACAGTTATTTCTGATGATGAAATTGTTTATGAAGAGAGAAAAGCAAAAATGTATACCTTCAAATATAGCAGTGACTTCCCTATTTATATTTCAACTACTCGTCCAGAAACAAAAGTTGGGGATGTAGCAGTAGCAGTAAATCCAAGCGATGAAAGATATGAAAAGTATATTGGTAAAACTTATGTAGTAGAAGATTTTTGTGGAGTTCCTTTGTCGATAAAAATAATCGCCGACGAAGCTGTCGAGAAAGAATTCGGGACAGGGGCTCTTGGTGTAACTCCCGCTCACTCACAAATAGACTCTGAAATAGCGAGCCGGCATAATCTAGAAACCAAACAAGTTATAAATGAATTTGCCAAAATGACTGTCGGAGGCGAAAGAATTTTAAACAAGAAAACAACAGAAGCTCGTGAAGTCATCGTCGCTTGGCTCAAAGAAAATGATTTACTAGAGAAAGAAGAAGAAATCATTCAAAATATTTCTATGGCCGAAAGAACTGGTGGTATCATCGAGCCGTTACCAAAGTTACAATGGTTTATCGATGTAAATAAAAAGATTTCTGAAAGAGATAATAAATCGCTCAAAGAATTAATGCTTGATGTGGTGAAAGATAAAAGCATAGAAATAATTCCCGAAAGATTTGAAAGAGTTTACTATAATTGGATTGAGAATTTAAGAGACTGGTGCATTTCAAGACAAATATGGTATGGGCACCGAATTCCTGTTTGGTATAAAGATAAAGAAATATATTGTGGTATAGAAGAACCCAAAGGTGAAGGATGGGAACAAGATTTGGATACTTTGGATACTTGGTTCTCTTCAGGTCTTTGGACATTCTCGACTATGGGCTGGCCAAATGTAAACTCACCTGACTTTATCGCTTACCGTAAGACAGATGTTCTCGAGACTGCTTACGATATCATCTTCTTTTGGGTGGCACGTATGATACTCATGACAACATACATACTTGGAGAAGTTCCATTCAAGACGGTTTATTTACACGGACTTGTTCGCGATACACAAGGAAGAAAAATGAGTAAATCGCTCGGCAATTCCCTAGACCCAGTCGAATTGATAAATAAATACGGCACTGATGCTGTGCGTATGTCTCTTGTCATGGGAACTGGCCCTGGTAATGATAGTAAAATGTCTGAAGACAAAATACGAGCATATAAAAATTATGCCAATAAACTTTGGAACATTACTCGCTTCGTCATTTCAAGTAAAGAAGGATTCGAGTATAACCCTACATTTGAAAAATATTTAGATCAAGAAAAAAAACTTATAAAAGAAAGAGATGAGATTATAAAAGAAATAACCAAAGAAATCGGTGAATACAAATTTTATCTTGCCGGAGAAAAAATATACCAATACACATGGTCACGCTTTGCTGATGTGATTATCGAAGAAAGTAAACCAATATTCCAAAATGGAACAAAAGAAGAAAAAGAATCACGAGCAGAATTCATGCTTGATACTCTTACAAAAATATTAAAAATTCTCCACCCATTTATGCCATTTGTGACCGAAGAAATTTGGCAAACGATGGGCAAAGAAAAATTATTAATGGTAGAAAAGTGGCCAACGATTTAATTATAGATGACTAATTTATTACATGACCCAAGAGCATTTCTTATCGCCATCGCAAGTGGCATAATACCTGCTATTTTTTGGTTGTGGTTCTGGCTCAAAGAAGAAGACGAGGATGATCGTGAACCAATCGGGTTGATCGTCATATCATTCATCATTGGAGCTTTAATGGTTTTGATTGCTGTATGGTTAGAAAGATCTTCTTTGAACTTCATCAAAGACAATACGACCAAAATCGTAGTCTGGGCAGCAATCGAAGAACTTCTAAAATTTTTAGGGGTAGCTTTGATCGTGTTTCGAACTAAAATTATTGACACTCCGATTGATTATCCTATGTACTTCATCGCAACGGCTCTAGGCTTTGCGGCTCTTGAGAATTTTCTATATTTGATTAACCCTCAAATGACAGATTCAGTTGTCGGAGCATTAACAGGAAATTTGAGATTCCTCGGTAGTACTCTGCTCCACGCTATGTCGAGCGCTATCATCGGCAGTGCACTGGGATTGTCATTTTATTTAAAACAATATCGAAGTATTTATCTTTTTGCAGGAGTAATCTCGGCGATAGTATTGCATAGTGTCTTTAATTTTTTTATAATGAAAGGAAGTGGCGAGAATTTCCTTTCGGTTTGTGGATTTTTGTGGGTCGTCACAATTATTAATATTCTTATTTTCGAAAAATTAAAACGTATGGGGCAAGATATCCCCGTACAAAATTAAAATCATATGATAAAAAAGAAATCATTTTTAGAACGCCTTACAGGAAGCATTAAGTTTGATGAAGATGAAAACAACGACGAAGTTGAAATGCCATCAACCCCAAGCAGAAAATTAAATCTTTCATCAAAAGATGGGTTTGATGAGAAAGACAGTGCGGCAAAAGACCCAAAGTGGGAGGAAGAAATAGATGCTGAATTAACTGTTGATTTATATCAAACACCTTCAGACATTATAGTACAAACAATGGTGGCTGGAGTTCACCCCGACAATCTTTCTATCACAATAACTCGCGACATGATTACGATAAAAGGTAAAAGAGAAGAAAATCAATCAGTAGATAAAGATAATTATTTCGTTCAAGAACTTTATTGGGGATCATTCTCAAGAACCATTTCTCTTCCTGAAGAAGTTGACCCCGAAGAAGCTGAAGCAATAGAAAAACACGGATTACTGATTATCAAACTTCCAAAACTTGATAAAAACAGAGAAACAAAATTAAAAATCAAATCAATATAACAGCAAAACAAAATAGCCCACCACGGGGCTATTTTGTTTATTGGTGCCGAGACCCAGAGTTGAACTGGGGACCTATCCCTCTTCAGGGGAGCGCTCTACTAACTGAGCTATCCAGGCAGATGAACCGTTATAAAATAAAATTATTTACTTATGTTATTAAACTCTTCCTGCAACTTGCTTGGATTTAAGCCTTTTATGACATCTTGCATATTGGTTGCACCTCCAGCACCACCACTATAAAGATTCAATAAAGAATTTAGATATGGTGACAAGAAGAAGTAAGACCCAAACAATGAAAGGATTATAATACTCCAATAGAAAATCCTATAAATTAAAGCCCATCGCTGGGCATTAATTAGCT
>JANYAX010000027.1 GCA_025361085.1 Candidatus Nomurabacteria bacterium
CCTCATTTTAGCCGGATATGCCGGTTGTTGATTTCTGTTTGCCATAGTTATGATTCTTATTAAATTAAGGTATTAAAAGCTAGTTAACCTTTGTCACCCCAATCTAACATATTTGTCACCCCATATGGTTAACTGAACAAGCTGACTATTGATTTAAGAATTGTGATATAATACAAATATGGAGGAGAAGAAACCAACAAATTATTTTATAGTCACGGTAATTTTAATTGTCATCGTCGCGATAGCTGTGTATTTCGTGATGATAAATAGGCCTTTCAGAGAAATTCATAATCCTGTTACTCAGATAGTAAACCCTTGAAAGCAATTTAGCACGCATTCATTATTATAATAAAATCTGCTATAATATATTCATGTTTATTATAGCTTTTTTTGCATTTATACCTGTAATTATTTGGGCATTTATGGAGCCACTTGGGCTTCGTTTTGCTGATGTCGTTTCGACTACAACCAGTATCGGGCAAATTTTGGGGTTAGTCGGGATGGTTCTTTTTTCGGTTAATTTGATCCTTGCTGGAAAATTTAAGTTTCTAGACAAACATTTCAAGGGTCTCGATAAGGTTTATAAAAATCATCATAGGCTTGGAGCCATTGCTTTCTCAATAATGCTTTTTCATCCGATATTTTTAGTAGTGAAATTTATAACAATATCGATCCGGGATGCCGGTCTCTTTTTTGTTCCATTTACGAACGGTCCTATTACATGGGGGATATTGTCGCTGATAGTTCTCATTATTCTTATCTGTTTAACTTTCTATGCGAAGATAAAATACAAGAACTGGAAATTGTCTCACAAGTTCATGACTTTTGCTTTTTTCTTAGCGGTTATTCATACGTTTTTAATCCAAAGTGACGTTTCGAGAAATAGTTTATTAAGATATTACATTTTTACTTTAGCAATACTTGCTCTTTTTACAATATTCCGAAAAGTATTTTTTGAACAAACAAAAATAGATCGACTACGATATAAGGTTGTAAAAATTAAAGAATTTAATATTTCTACTGTTGAGATAGAGATGGAGCCTGTGGGTGAGAAAATGAATTTTACCCCTGGTCAATTTGCTTTTTTCAGTTTTATTGGTGATGCTATCAGCCCCGAATCACATCCTTTTTCTATCTCATCTTCGAATCTCGATAATAACCTTAGAATAATAGCTAAAAATTTTGGAGATTTTACCAGTGAATTGAAAAAGATAAAAATTGATGATCAGGTTGTAATAGAAGGACCTTTTGGGGGTTTTTCTTATAAAAATGGAAAGAGTAAAAACCAAATCTGGATTGCTGGTGGTATTGGGATTACGCCATTCTTAAGTATGTCGCAAACCCTAGAGAAAGATTACAATATTAATTTATTTTACTCAGTTAAAGAACCAAGTGAAGCAGTCAGAGTCAACAATCTAGAAATGATTTCAAAAGAAAACCCTAATTTTAAATTTAATCCATGGGTCACTAGAGATAAAGGTTACATAACCGCAGAGCAGGTCAAAGGTTTAAGTAATGGTCTTGATGGTAAAGATATTTTTCTTTGTGGGCCACCGGTTTTTATGAAAAGTTTGAAAGATCAATTTGTTACTATGGGTGTTGATATTAACAATATTCGTTACGAAAGTTTTAATTTTTAATTTATGAATACAAAAAAATTAATGACATTATCTTTGATAATTTTTGCGATTATTGTTACAGCAATACTAATATCTGGACTTGTTATTTACCAAGGTAATAAAGATACTAAGGTTGCAAGTAAAAATGAGGCTGGTACTCTTGCGCAAGATACGATTAACCAATTAAATTCTTCTGGCAAAAGTCTTATTTTGAATATGGCAGAGATATCTAAACACGATAGATCTTCTGATTGTTGGTTATTGATAAATAATAAGGTTTATGATATCACAAAATATTTTGGTTCTCATCCTGGTGGTAATTCTACAATGGCGGCAACTTGTGGAACCGATGCCACCGCTGCTTATATGACAAAAGACCCTTATGCGCAAAATTCTTCTAGTCGTTCGGCTCACTCTTCTAATGCAAAAAGTTTGTTGACTGAATATTATTTAGGAGATTTGAATCAAACAATTGGTGCGCAAAAAGTTTCAGATATAAAAAACTCTACCACCACAATTAATCCAGTTGTGAATAATACTGGTAACACTAACTCGAACACAGAAATTTCACCCAAACCCACTGTTGTCAAACCTCAAGGGAATATAACTCTGAGCATGGCTGAAATATCTAAGCATAATAAATCTTCTGATTGCTGGATGCTCATAAGTGGCAAAGTTTATAATATCACAAGTTATTTTGGTTCTCATCCTGGTGGCAATTCTACAATGGCGGCAACTTGTGGAACCGATGCCACCGCTGCTTATATGACCAAAGATCCCAACGCAACATCAAATGGTGGCCGCTCTGCTCATTCCTCGAATGCAGTCAACTTGCTCACCAATTATTATATTGGAAATTTAAACGAGACAATAGGTGAACAACAGATTACTCAAACAAATGCAGTAGCCCCTCCTTTAAATCAAGGAGATAACGAATGGGGAGATGATTAATTATGTCTAATCAAGGAAATGTTTGGGAGAGGGAATATAAGGATCCAAAACTTGTAACTAAAAACGAAGAGCCGCAAGCTGATACTTTGCGGTTTTTAAAATTTTTAAAAAAAGAAGAAAAATATAAAATAGAAAATAAGAAAATACTTGATCTTGGTGCTGGCACAGGTAGAAATTCGAACTACTTAGCAGAATTAGGAAATAATGTTATCGGAATTGAGATTTCTAAGACAGCCTTAAATTTAGCTAAAGCTCGAGCTCTAGAACTTGGGTTAAATGTTGATTATCGGTTGGATGATATAGGTGAAGAGTATGAGATCGCCGATAATTCGATAGATGTCATTTTAGATGTAACTTCTTCGAATTCACTTGATGAGAACGGGCGAGAGGTGTATCTACGAGAAACAAGTCGAGTGTTAAAAATGCAAGGTTATTTTTTTGTTCGAGCCCTTTGTAAAGATGGAAACAAGAATGTAAAAAATTTGCTAAAACTAAATCCAGGCAAGGAATACGATACTTATGTTATAAAAGATATCGGCCTAACAGAACGCGTTTTTTCTCGAGAAGATTTTATGAAAATGTATGGCCAGTATTTCAAGATATTACATCTAGAGAAAAAGACTAATTACACGACCTTCAATAATCGCATCTATAAACGTGATTATTTCCTCGCATATCTCCAAAAATAAAATTCCCACATGTCCGACATGTGGGAATTTTATTAAAATAATGATATATTTAAATATATGGCAAAAAGAAAAATACCATTTCTCAGAAATGAATATTATCATATTTACAACAGGGGAAATAGTAAGCAGAAAATATTTTTAGATAAAGAAGATTATAATCATTTTGTAAAATTACTTTTTGTATGTAATTCTAAAATTAATTTTAAATTTAGGGATAATATCGTTGATATTAAAATAGATGCTTTTGAGTTTGAAAGAGGGGATAGATTGGTTTCTATAGGAGCATGGGTCTTGATGCCAAATCATTTTCATATTTATTTAACAATTAATCCCCACATGTCGGACATGTGGAGAAAAGATGGGAGAAATAACATTTCTGAATTTATTAGGAAACTTTTGACTTCATACGCTAAATATTTTAATGGAAAATATAAAAGAACTGGTGGTTTGTTTGAAGGATCTTTTAAGGCTATTCATATAAAAAATGACAATCAAGCTAAATATCTTTTTTCATATATACATTTAAATCCAGTCAAGCTCATTCAAAAAAATTGGAAAGAAGAGGGTATTAATAATATAGAAAATACTTTAGAATTTTTAAGTAAGTATAAATGGAGTAGTTATTTAGATTATAAAAAGGCAGATAGAAAAGAGAATCAGATTCTCAATATTGAAGATTTTTTAAGTTATTATCAAAATATTAAATATTTTGATAAAGAAATTTTAGAATGGTTAAAATATAAAGAAAAGTGAAATTCCCACATGTCGGACATGTGGGAATTTTGAATGGGGAAATGAAGAAAATGTTTTATTGTGCTAATATGGCTATATGAATAAAGGTAGTATGGGGGTATTTGATTCGGGGCTTGGAGGGCTTTGGGTGCTTAAGCATTTGAAAGAAAAGCTTCCGGATTATAATTATATTTTTCTTGGTGATGGGGCGAATGTACCGTTTGGAAGCAAGACTCCGGATGAGCTTTTCCTGATTACTACAAAGGCACTCGACTATTTATATGGGGAGAGGAATTGTATGGGGGTGGTACTTGCTTGCAATACCATCAGCTCGACTATCTACGATAGACTTCGCGACTGGAAAGATGAGAAATATTTTGGCCGAATCCTTTTCGGTATTGTGCGTCCGACAGTAGAGTCTATCGACAAGCAAAACCCTGTCGTTGTATTTGCAACGCCTCGTACATGCCTCTCAGAAGTCTATGAGAAATTCTTGAAAGAGAATGTGAAGAATTATGTGAAGATTCCGCTACCACAGCTTGCTTACCTCATAGAGAATGGTGGAGACACTCTCGCATATATAAAATATTTCAAAGACATGATAGGAAGCGACATAGAAAGTGCCGCGCTTCTCTGTACTCACTATGGGATAGTGCGTGATGATTTCAAAAAAGTTTTCCCGCAAATAAAAAGCTGGGTGTATCAGGAAGATTTGATACCAAAATATCTAGCAGAATATTTTATAGAATTCCCAGAAAGAGAGGCCTTTTTTGATCACGGTAGCGAGCTTTCTATTATGGTAACGAAAGGAAGTGAAGTCTTCGATAAATTCAGGGGCGAGTGGCTCGGAGGTATTGGCACCCAAATTATAAGTTTATAAATGATATAATAGTCATATGATAAACCTTATGTATGAAGAAGCCTATAGTAAGCTAAACAAAGCACAAAAAACAGCTGTTGACTCAATCGACGGGCCAGTGATGGTTGTGGCAGGCCCTGGGACAGGTAAGACTCAGATTCTTACACTTCGAATCGGTAATATTTTACAAAAGACCGATACATCGCCCGATGGTATTTTGTGTTTAACTTTTACGAATTCTGGAGTAACGGCTATGAAAGAGAGGCTCAACAGATACATTGGCGAAAGAGCAAAAGATGTCGTGATTTCTACATTTCACAGTTTTGCTTATTCTCTTGTTGAGAAAAATTATGAGCTTCTTGATTTTGCCGAGATGCCATCACTTCTTTCAGATGATGAAGCGGTATTTTTGATCGATGGGATTTTGAACGACAATGATTGGGAATATATTAGCCCTCGTGGCAACCCGGCAATGTATTTTAGTGATTTGAAACAATTGATTTCTATCCTTAAGCGGGATCGTATTTTGGTTGCAGATTTACTTTCTTATGTCGAGAACGATATCAAAAATTTAAAAGAAGATCCTGATAATATTTCGACTCGAGGCGAGAGCAAGGGTCAGCTCAAGAAAGAGACTGAAAAGAAAATTGAGCAATTAAACAGAACTCGTGAAGTTGTGCAATTTTATGAATTATACGAAAAAATTAAAAAAGAAAAATCTTTAATCGATTATGATGATGTGCTTGAATGTGCAGTAAGACTCGTCGAAAATTTTGAAAATGTTCGAGATGATATTCGCGAGAATTATTTATATGTATTAGTTGACGAACATCAAGATTCAAGTGGTATTCAAAATAGTTTCTTGAAAGCTGTTTGGATGGGGGTAGAGAACCCGAATATTTTTGTGGTGGGAGATGATCGTCAGCTCATATATGCTTTCTCGGGTGCTTCGCTTTCGTATTTTGAAGAATTCTCGCACATATTTGGTAAAGCCAAATTAATTATTTTAACCGAGAATTATCGTTCAACCGCGCCGATACTTTCTATCGCTGATAGTTTGCTCAAGAGTTCTATTACCGATGAAAAATTAAATAGTAATAAAAAGGGGGATAGCAAGATAATGCTGAATGGATATTCGTATCCTCGTGATGAGATTATTGGAGCAGGATTATATTTCAAACAAAAGATCGAAGAAGGTTTATTTCCCGACGAATGTGCACTTTTAGTTCCCAGGAATTATAGTGTTCGTTCTGCGATCACAACGCTTTCTCTCATGGGGCTACCCGTAGCACAAGGCAAGAATTTGTCACTTTTCTCAGTGGTAGAAGGAGATTATTTGAGGGAAGTTCTTGGACTTTTAGCAAACCCATCTGACTCGGTATTACTTTCAAAAACATTGCTCGATAAAACAAGCGAGATTCCTTATCTCTCGGCTCACAATTTTCTAAGAAGTACGAAACCAGATAAATTAACAATAGAAGAATTAATCTCATATAATTCTGGTAGCGGGCTTTTTGCTGAGACTGACCCGGTTTCTTTGTGGGGAAATAAATTGAAGAGTTGGGTAAATGATTTGGCTGGAGAAAAACCATCGGTAATAATAAGCCACATTGGTCATGAACTTTTGATAAAAACGTCAAAAGAAAGTGATGAATTATTGAACAGAGTAGAAGTTGTTAGAAGTTTTATCCACCTCGCGATACTATTTGAAGAAAAAAATAAAAAGGCGACGCTCTCTTCGTTTTTGGGGTACATTGATAGATTGGAATCTTATGGAACTCATATCGAGCTTGCTAAATTTGGGAATGATAGTGGTATAAAAGTCATGACACTCCATAAATCGAAGGGTCTTGAGTTTGAGTGTGTCTGGGTTGCTCACATGAATGAAGAAACTTTGATGTCTGAAAAGAAGGGCGGGTTTACTCTGCCCGAAAAATTGAAAGAACATATAAGCAAACGAAGTGTCGAAGAGGCCAGAAGAGAGTTATACGTGGCGATAACAAGAGCCAAAGAATTTTGTATTTTGTCGTATGCAGTAGAGGGTTACAATGGCAACACAATGGAACTTGCTTCTATTATCGGTGAGTTGGGTGATGAACACTTTGTCAAAAAAACTTCTGTAGAAACCGAAGAAGAAATATTGGCTCTTGGCCCCGAAGTTTATGTAAATGCCAATCGTGGTAAAGATACTGATATGATTTCTGATATAAAAGATTTGGTTCGTGAACACCATAGTGAAGTGAAAGTTTCAGTTTCAATGCTTAACAATTTCTTTGAGTGCCCTTGGAAATGGTACTTCAGGAATTTCTTGAGATTACCTGAACCAAAGCCGGTATATCTAGCACTTGGGACGGTTGTCCACTCGATGATTGAATATATTTTAAAGTCGAAAAATTTGCCGACTGAAAGTGATTTGAAGTCAAAAATTGTTTTTGGGTTTGAACATGAGGGTATATCAAATGAAAATGATTTGAGAAAGCTTTCACATGATGCGTATGAGATTGTGAACAATTGGATAAAAAATTATTACGAGCATTTATTACCTGATTTCAAATCAGAAAGATCAGTATCTTTTGTCGACAAAAAGAATTTTCCTCATTTGCAAATGTATGGGAAAATTGATCTGACTGAATATACTTCAAATGGTGAAATATACGTGACCGATTTCAAAACAGGTAGTTCTAAGACCAGTGGGGTTATAGAAAAAGTAGATGAAGAGGGAAGGATGTCTGATTATTTGCGACAGCTTGCTATGTATTCATATTTACTACAAGGTAGTGATAAAGAATCGAAAGTAACAAATTCCAAATTACTATTTCTTGAAGCTGACCATAGTGACAAAAATGCATTTTATCAAACTAGAATTACCGAAGAACAGATTGATCTATTAAAGGGTAATATCAAAGAATACGATGAAGAGTTATCATCTGGGGCTTGGGTAGATAAAGAATGTAATTTCAAACCATTTGGCTCGAAGTCTCACAAATGTGAATACTGTAAAATGTCGGGGCAACTTTTCGGCGTTCGGGCTGCTAAAAATTAGATTTGAAAAAAGACGGTAGAAGTGATATATTTTAAGGATGGAAGAGTACCAAAAAGGAAAGGAGCATCCTCTCTCAATAATAATAAATGATACGGTTAAGGTTTTTACTGACCTTGGTTTTATCGTTGCAACTGGGCCTGAACTCGAAGATGAATGGCATAATTTTGATGCACTCAATGTTCCTAAAGATCACCCTGCTCGCGACATGCAGGATACATTTTGGATAAAGGGGCAACCAGGGAAAGTTTTGAGAACGCACACTTCTTCGGTTCAGATTCGTTATATGGAAAATCTTGTGAAGTCAGGAGGTAAACCACCGTTCGCAATTATTGCCCCAGGGAAATGTTTTAGAAATGAGGCGACAGATGCGACGCACGAAATGCAATTTAATCAGATCGAAGGGTTGATTGTCGGAGAAGATATAAGTCTAGCAAATCTAAAAGGAGTTCTCTCTCACTTCTACAAAAAAATACTTGGTGAAGATACCAATCTTCGTTTTCGTCCCAGTTTCTTCCCGTTTACTGAACCTTCGATTGAATTCGATTTGAAGTTTAATGGCAAGTGGCTTGAGATGGGCGGGGCAGGGATGGTTCACCCAAACGTATTAAAGAATTGCGGGTTAGACCCTCTTAAGTATCAGGGTTTTGCTTTTGGTCCGGGTCTTGAACGCCTAATGGTTTTGAAATATGGTATACCAGATATCAGACCTGCTTACCAAGGAGATTTAAGGTTTAATCAATTCTAATTATGCTCATATCTTACAATTGGTTACAAAATTATTTTGAAGAAAAATTACCTAAACCAGAAATTATTTCTGAGGGTATTATTTTTCATTCTTTTGAAGTTGAAGAAATGTATGAGAAAGATGGAGATACAATTTTTGATGTAAAAATTTTGCCAGACAGAGCACACGATTGTCTTTCACACTGGGGAGTGGCAAAAGAAATCGCAGCTATATTTAATATTAAGATTAAAGATAAAAAATATAAAGTTTTTGAATCTAAAAAAACAGAGCTTGATATCCGAGTTGAAGACAGCAAATGTTTGCGTTATATGGGGCGGATAATAAACAATGTAAAAGTTGGCGAAAGCCCAGAGTGGCTTCGAGAATATCTGAAAATTATTGGTCAAAAATCGATTAATAACGTTGTAGATATAGCTAATTTTGTCATGTATGATCTTGGCCAACCAATACATTCTTTTGATTTAGACAAATTAGATAGCAAAAAAATAATAATAAGAAATGCCAAAGAAGGAGAGAAAATACGAACACTAGATAAAAAAGAAATAAATCTGGATGATTCGATTCTTGTGATTGCAGATGAACGTGATCCTCTTGCAATCGCGGGGATTAAAGGTGGAACAAAAGCTGAAGTTGATAATTCAACAAAAAATATTGTTGTTGAAGTCGCTAATTTTAATGGAGTTACAACAAGGAAGACTTCAAGAAAAATTGGGATACTAACTGACGCCTCGAAGAGGTATGACAATGAACTTTCTCCCAAACTTACCGAGTTGGCCATGAATGCAATAACCGATCTCATTTGTGAAATTGGTGGTGGTGAACCAGAAGAAATAGTTGATATTTACCCAGAAAAAGTAGAACAGAAAATCGTGTCTGTTTCTGCTTCGTATATCAACAAACGCCTCGGTTCAGATTTTTCGAATAAAGAGATTGAAAGTGTTTGGCAAAAATTAAATTTTAGTTACGTTTCAAATAGAGATAATTTTGAAATCAAAGTTCCATTTTTACGAGCCGATATTACAGGGCCACATGATCTTGTAGAGGAAGTTGTAAGAATTATCGGTTATGAAAGAATTGAAGCAAAACTCCCAGAAATAAAACAGCCACAAAAAGTGAATGAAACTTTTTCGAGAATTTTATTGGCACGAAATAAATTATTGGAAGATGGTTATAGCGAAGTTATGACTTATGTCTTTCGAGACAAAGGGGAGCTTGAAGTTCTCGCTTCAGCTTCTGATAAAAATTTCTTAAGAACAAATATTTCTGATGGATTAAAAGAAAGCATTAAACTGAACCAATTAAATCTACCGCTCATTGGAGTCGAAGGGGTTAAAGTTTTTGAAATAGGTACAATATTCACCAAAAAAGGCGAGCAAATGAATGTAGCTTTTGGAGATAAGAAAAATATTAAAGAAATGACGTTAGATGAATTTGTAACTTTAAATTTCGGAGAAATATTTGATAAATCAGAAGATCTCGCCACGCTGATATCGCAAAGTCTTGGTGATAGTGTAACGAGAGTGGGTGATCAGGTATTCAAACCATGGTCAATTTACCCATTTATCTCTCGTGATATCGCTGTCTGGGTTCCGGAAGGGACACAACCAGAGAAATTAATAGAAATTTATAAAAGTTTTGGAACCGAATTACTAATTCGAGAGCCCAAACTGTTTGATTCATTCACGAAACCGGCTTCGCAGACAGGTGAAGAGGGGAAAACCTCGTACGCTTTTCGTTTAGTATTCCAATCTTACGATAGAACTCTAGTTGATGAAGAAATTAACCAAATTATGTCAAATATTACCGATAAAATAGTATCACTTGGCTGGCAAGTTAGATAGTTAAAAAATAGACGAAGTTATCCACAGAAAAAACATTGAATAGTTATATTATTTAATGTTCAGTTAACCTTTAGAGGTGACACTTTTAATTGATAATTCTGCCACTTCTCAATCGGAATCATACCATTAAGATACTTTCCCAGATGTATTCTTTCGTAATTGTACCACATTAAATATTCATTCAAACTCTTCCAT
>JANYAX010000029.1 GCA_025361085.1 Candidatus Nomurabacteria bacterium
CCTCATTTTAGCCGGATATGCCGGTTGTTGATTTCTGTTTGCCATAGTTATGATTCTTATTAAATTAAGGTATTAAAAGCTAGTTAACCTTTGTCACCCCAATCTAACATATTTGTCACCCCATATGGTTAACTGAACAAGACCTTTTTTATTTAGAAGAATCATTGTATAATAAGAGCAATCTATATGGACAACGAAATTATTCCACACAATCGTGATATTACTTATTTTGCTAAGACGAACTTTCGAAGTACTGATGATATTTTCGGTATAAAAAGAAAAGATCGTCGTCAGCATATGTATGTGCTCGGGAAATCTGGTACAGGTAAATCTGTGCTCTTATCTAATCTTATCGTCCAAAATATTCAGAATGGTGAAGGTGTCTGTGTAGTTGACCCTCATGGCGAACTTGTCGAAGAAATTCTGCATCTTATCCCAGACCACCGAGTAAAAGATGTCATCTATTTCAATCCAGCTGATACCGATTTCCACATTGGGTTCAATGTTATTCAGCTTGATGATCCAAAATACAAACACTTGGTGGCTTCGGGGCTCATGGGGATCTTCACGAAGATTTGGGCGAATGCTTGGAGTTCTCGTATGGAATACATTTTAAATAATGCAATTCTCGCCCTTCTCGATACTCCGGGTACAACGCTTCTTGGTATTCCACGTCTTCTTGTCGATAAAGATTATCGCCAAATGGTAATTGGTAATTTAAAAGATCCTGTGGTTAAAGCATTTTGGGTTCATGAATATGAACAATGGCGTGATCAATTTAGAAATGAAGCAATTGCTCCGATTCAAAATAAAGTTGGTCAATTCTTGTCTACTTCTATCATTCGTAATGTTGTCGGTCAGCCAAAATCAACAATTGATATTTTTAAAATAATGAATGAAGGAAAAATTTTCCTCGTGAACGTTTCAAAAGGGCGTATTGGTGAAGACAACTCGGCACTTCTAGGAGGAATGATTATTACCAAGATTCAACTTGCTGCGATGGAGCGTGTCCGTATCCCTGAAGAAGATCGTAAAGATTTCTATTTATATGTCGACGAATTCCAAAACTTTGCTACGGACTCATTTGCCAATATTCTCTCTGAAGCTCGTAAATATCGCTTGAATCTTACGGTTGCTCACCAATACACTGCACAGCTTGAAAATAAAGATGGCTCAAAAGTTCGTGATGCTGTTTTTGGTAACGTTGGAACGATGATTATTTTCCGTGTTGGTGCCGATGACGCAGACTTTTTGGAGAAGGAGTTTGAGCCGGAATTTATGGCTCAGGATTTGGTGAATTTGCCGAACTATCATATTTATTTGAAGTTGATGATCGATGGAGTGACAAGTCGTCCATTTTCTGCGATTACTCTTCCTCCAATAAAAGTTGATCTATCAAAAGGTGTTAAAGAAAAAATAATTGATTCATCAAGGAAACTATATACACGTTCACGTCAAGAAGTTGAAAATGAAATTTCAAAATGGAGCGGAATGCTTCAAGTTGGAGAAGGTGAAGCTAAATACAAAGCCGATTGTTCTAATTGTAAAAAATCCACAATGGTCCCATTTGAACCGAAAGAGGGAAGACCTGTTTATTGTAAAGAATGTATGTTTAAAATAAAAACTGGAGAATTAAAGCCCGAACAAGGTTTCGTGGCTACGCGTTCAGCAAATCAAGAAGAAAGAGTTTCTACTGAACCGCTAGCTGTTCTTGGAATAGAATTTAATAACCCTACGGCACAAAGATCTGGTTCATCTGGGTATACTTCTGATTTTAATAAACAGAAAAATGATTCATATAAATCACCAAGTGTATCAAACAGGGTAAATAATTATAATAACAAAGAAAGAAATGACACAAGAAAACCATTTGTAGAGAAAAAGAAACATTCAGGGCCTTCTCCACTTTTACGAGGGTTATTGGAAAAAATTGCAAAGGGAAACAAAGAAGTTATTGAAGAGAAAGGAATTAAAATAGAAGAAAATATTATTCACGATGATTCTAAACAAGAGCATCTTTCTCTTTCAGCCTTAAAAGAAAGTAATAATCACAATAACGTAGTGAAAACTCCCAATACTTTGCCAACGAAAGAAGCTTCAGAAGAGAAGAAAGAATCTCTTAAAAATGTGTTGTCGAGAATTCCTTCGCATGATAAGACTGTAGTTTCTCACATCACAGGAGAAAAGTCAGAAGAAATTATTGAACCAAAAGTTGAACCGAAGCAGGAAGAGGTGTTTATAAAACCAGAACCTGTTATTGTTCCAGATGTAAAACCAGAAATAAAAGAAGAAATTGTTGTAGAACAACCAAAAGAAAAAGAAGAAACAAGTACTTCATGGCAAAAACGAAAAGCCAAAAAAGAAGTTCCAGAAGATGTACTGCGTAAAGTATTAGAATAAATTTTTTATGACACCACGAAGAATCAAACATTTTATATTTTTTCTCATAGTGTTTTTTTCTGTCGTGAAATTTGCAGATGCAAATGTAATTATTAATGAAGTTCAGATAAAACCTTCAGGAGAAAGTTTTATAGAGCTTTATAATAATGGTAATCAGCAGAATTTAACAGGGTGGTTCATAAAAAGAAAGACAGTTAGTGGTACCGAATACTCACTTGTTTCAGCTAGCCGTTTGAAGGACAAATCCATTCCTTCTAATGGTTATTTTTTGTTAGTAAATGAGGGAAATTATTCAGGAAATAATATTCCAGATGCAATTTGGGCGACATCGAACAATATCGCGAATGATAATACAATCTATTTATATAATGGTGTAAGTACAGATCCAATCAGTAGGGTCGGTTGGGGGAGCGTTACCGACTGTGATGGAATGTGTGCTCCAAACCCAGCTGATGGTCAAAGTGTTCAAAGAGTTTCTAATGGAAGTTGGGTCGTAGCATCACCAACCCCTAAGGCTGTAAATTTAGAATCTGGTAATGTAGATAATTCTAATGATGAAAATACAGGAGGGACAACTAATGACACAGATAATACAGATACTACAACGAGTAAGTTTGGTTCTAGTTCTCATAGTGTTCCACTTCCTCCACTTAAAGTTACGACTAAAATAATTTCTTCCAAAACAATTGTTGCCGGAATTCCAGTTTCACTTGGCTCTTTGACTACAACAAACAGAGGAGAGACTTATGTCGTTGGCCGTTTCGTTTGGAATTTGGGCGACGGAAGTGTGAAAGAAGTTGGCAAGTCTGAGCCGTTTGATTATATGTATGAATACCCCGGTGAATACTTGCTGGCTCTTTCGTTCTTTGATAGTTTGCTAGATGTGACTCCAGAAGCCACCGATAAAATTGTCGTGAAAGTTGTGCCATCAGAGATTTTTATAAGTTCTGTTGGAACCAATTCTGATCCATTTATAGAAATTGAAAATAAATCAAATAATGAAATTATTCTTTCAAACTGGATTGTGACAGCGGGGAACCACTATTTTACAATTCCAGAAGGCACAATCCTTTTGCCAAATAAGAAAATTAAATTATCGCCCAAAATTACAGGTTTTGTGAGTAGTGATATAGGCTTTGTTATAATAACAGATCCGAATAAAGAAATATCTGCATCATATCCATCTCAAACCAAAAAATTAGCACTGAGAACATCGGCGGTTGGTAAAACTGTATCAAAAATAAATCAAGCCCCAAATATGAATGGCGTTATTGACTATTATGTATCACCAGATTCGCCGATAATAAATTTAAATGATCTTGGAGCAAGTGCTGGAGAAACTAGGGCAAACATTTCCCAGTTCGCATTGCCATTTATTGGTTTGTTTGTCGTTATCGGGATAGGAATTGCAAGCTTTTTGTTGATAAGAAAAAAGAAAGAAGTCGGTGATTATGTAGAAGGAGGGGTCAGAGCAGAAGACATGACGATAATAGAATAAAATCTGTTTGAGGTTAGATAGATTTTATTTTTTCTAGAGCTTTTGGAATCTTTTTAAAATCTTTTATCAGTGTTTCTCGCATACCACCGTTGTAAAGTGCAGCGGCGGGGTGATAGAGGGGAAGAAGCGCTTGTTTTTTACCAAACTCTGGGATATCTTTTATTAAAAGTTTCCCATGAATTTTCGAGATTTTTTCCTTAGGAAAAAATCTCGTCATGGCATGCCTACCCAAAAAGACAATTAATTTCGGAGAAATAATTTTGAGCTCATTTATAAGCCATAGGTTGCAATCTTCTTTTTCTTGTGGTTCTGGGTCACGATTGTTCGGTGGGCGGTATTTTACAATATTTGTGATATAAATATCCTCACGCTTCTTCCCGATTCCCGTAAGCATTTCTTCGAGAAATTTTCCTGCCGCGCCGACAAAAGGAACACCCTTCAAATCCTCGTTTTTTCCCGGAGCTTCGCCGATAAACACAATTTCTGATTCTGCATTTCCATTGCCAAAAACCGCTTGCGTGGCAGTTTTTTTCAACTCACAAACGCAATTCTCTCGCCAGTAATTATTAAGCTCATCTAGTTGTTCTCGTTTTGTCATATCCTTTACATTTTAGCATTTTTTCTATTTATTTAAATTATTTAGTATAATGTTTATATATTAAAATTATAAAAATAAGAAATGAAATCAAATATAATAAAAGCTCTTAAGATAAATAAATGGAAGGTGCTATCTTGTTTAATTGTAGTTTTTGTTTTAACTCCAATCATAAGTATGATTGCTTACCCGCATTATGGGGCATGCGGTAGAGCTTCTGGGTCAGCTTTCTCTGAAAATAAGGCTACTTGGGGAATTCGCCCATTTACTTTCTTAGGTATAAGTCGAGGTTATTATTATGATTGTGATTTTAGATCTGATGTTAGTTGTCATGCTACAAATTACGATAATAAATTATCTTTAGATTTTTATTATGTTTTAGGGGGAGGGGGAATTATTAATGTGGGTTTTAGTAAGTATTTATTAGAAAAAGATATTAACTTGCAAGGAATTCCAATCCCGCTTTTCTTCAATATCATTATTGACGTAGCTATCAATCTAATTATTTCATATCTATTCATCTCAATATTATTATTTATTTACTTTGGATTAAGAAATAAAAAAACAACCTAAATCTTGCCTAGGTTAGACCTAGGCAAGATTTATTTGTGCTATTTTAAAATTTTAATATCAGCACCGATTGAATTAAGTCGCTCGGCGATTTCTTCATAGCCACGGCTGATCATGTAGACGTTGCGGAGTATAGAAGTGCCAGGAGCGGCAAGCATTGAAACGAGTATAACCATCGAAGGGCGTAGAGCCGGAGGGCAGACTACTTGAGCAGGCTTCAGTGGTGTGCCACCTTGAATATAGACACGGTGCGGATCAGCAAGAGTGATGTTGGCGCCAAGACGATTGAGCTCGGTAAAATAGATTGCACGATTTTCATAGACCCAGTCGTGAATCATTGTTTGGCCTTTAGCTTTCATTGCGATAAGGACGAAGAATGGCAAGTTGTCGATATTGATTCCTGGGTAAGGGTTCGAATGGATTTTATCAGAAAGAGCTACCAACTTACTTGGTAGTATTTTTATATCAGCCAACTTTGTTCGATTGTTATACGAAAGATATCTTTTTAGTATTTTATATTTCAACCTCATTCTTTTCATCTTTTCTAATTCAAGAGAAAGAAAGTCGATAGGGCACCTAGTTATAGTAAGCTCTGAATCAGTAATAACTGCTGCCGATATGAACATCATTGATTCGATTGGGTCCTCGCTGTTCCAATATTCAATATTTTTATTAATTTCTTTTATGCCATGAATAGTCAAAGTAGAAGTTCCAATGCCATCAATTTTGACCCCAAGAGCTTCGAGGAAGAAGCAAACTTCTTGAACCATGTAGTTGGCGCTGGCAAAACTTATATTTGTAACGCCATCAATTTTGGCTGCAGCAGTAAGAACATTTTCACAAGCAGTATCTCCAGATTCATACATGACGATATTGCCAGGTTTTAATTTCTTGGATTCTATTTCGTAATTATTGGCCGTTGTTTTTACTTTCACTCCCAAATCTTCAAGTGCATAAGTGTGAGCAGCGATAGTGCGTTTGCCTAGATTACACCCTTGGGCATGGGGGAGTTTGAAAGAAGGGAATAAATGTATAAGTGGCCCCATAAGCATAACAATAGAACGAGTTTTGATTGCGGATTCGATGTTTATCTTATCTATTGCTAACTGTTTAGGGGGGTTAAGTTGGAGAGAATTTGGGCCAATCCATTTTGTTTGGACGCCAATGCTTTCTAAAATCTCAATCACACGATTTACTTCTTCGATGCGAGCAATACCGTGAAGAGTTGTGATTCCTTTATTTAGAAGTGAAGCGCAAAGAATCCCGACAGAGCCATTTTTTGAAAAATTAGTTTTGATGCTTCCGCTTAACTTTTTACCACCATGTACTTCGAAATCTATAGAATCATTTATACAAACGACTTGATGGTCTAGCACCCTACTTATTTTCAGTAATAATTCAGTTGTGAAATTTTGTTCACCTTTCTCCATGCGGGGGACAGATGATTGAGAAGTCCCCAAAGCTTTTGCAAATGCTTCTTGAGTCATACCACGACTTTCGCGTAATTCCTTTATAAAATAACCTATTTTTTGTTGTTCTGTTAATTGTTTTACCATATTTACTATTTTATCTCATATATGATATAATTGCAATATATGAAAATACAAGAATATGTGGATAGTAAATTACATTCAAGTTTCAAGATTGGCGGGCAATTCCGTTATTTTACTGAGGTTTTAGACAAAGAAGATCTTTCTGAAGCCTCGATTTTTGCCAAAAGTAAAAACATCCCAATAATTGCTATTGGCGAAGGTTCTAATTTTATTTTTTCTGATAAAGTCTTGGAAGTGTTAGCTATTAAGATAAAGATAAAAGGTTTTGAAATTATACCTGCCCGCGCAGGCGGGAAAGAAGATGGAAACGAAGTTCTGATAAAAGTTGGAGCTGGAGAAATATTTGATGAAATAATAAAAAAGACTATCGACGAGAATTTAGCTGGTTTTGAAACTTTGTCGGCAATACCAGGGACGATCGGAGCTACTCCGATCCAAAACGTTGGAGCCTATGGATCTGAAGTGAAAGATTTTATAACTTCTGTTGAAGTCTTTGATCTAAATAGTAATACATTCACATCCATTTCAAATGATGATTGTAAATTTGGCTACCGAGATAGTGTTTTTAAAAATGAAGCCAAGAGGCGATATGTTATTACAACAGTTTCTTTTAAGCTTAAAAAAGTAGAAGATAACACTTCACTTTTACAAAAACGTGAAGAGATTACAAATACAAGATGGAGTAAGCTTCCAAAACCAAATGAAATTCCTAATGTTGGGTCTTTCTTTAAGAATCCCATAATTTCAAATGAAACAGCTGATAAGATCAAGATTGATTTTCCTGAAGCAAAATTTTTCCCCATAGATGAAAATCATACAAAAATTCCAGCTGGTTGGCTTATTGAAAATGCGGGGCTTAAAGGGAAATCTTTTGGAAAGATCGCAGTCTATGGCAAGAATGCTCTGGTTTTGATAAACAATGGCGGAGCGACTGATGATGATCTTCTAAAAGCAAAAGATGAAATTGTAAAAATAGTAAAAGAAAAATTCGGCATCACACTCGAACAAGAACCTGAAATTGTATAAATAATTAAAAATTAATAATGAACAATTAAGAATTGAAAAACAAAAACCTATACATTTTCTGCCATGGCAGAGTTTGTATAGATTTTTGTAATTCTTTTTTGTTTTAATATTACAATCCTGGATTGTTTACATTTTTTGTTCTTTCAATTAGTTCATCTCTGACTTTTTCAGCTATTTCTTTGGTCAAACCTGGGAGTTGTCCTTCTGCTCCCATTCCAGTCATAAATCCATTTCTTGTTGTCATTGCTCCAGATCCAGCAGTTTGAATATTAAGGTCGGAAAGTCCTAAAATCTGAGCAATTATTCCTCTATTTATATCAATATTTTGGATTCTCTCATATGGAATTGTTACATATCTTTTATATAATATTCCAGATTCTTTTCTGAATCCTTTGTCTGTAAGTTCATATTTATAAAATTTATAATAAAATTCTGCCCAGACATAGCAAATTGCTAAATACACAAAAACTATAAACCACCACCAACTAGGAATATTAATTGTGCCTCCCTCTGCTACACCCTTTGCGAAAAATGCTGAAATCCAAATTCCTGTAAAGGTTAGAACGAATAATCCACGAATTACAAAACCAAAGAAGAATAACCAGATTGCTTTTTTATTGAGCTGTTGCATTTTTGAGATAAAAATTAAATAAAAAGTTGACTAAACTTTTCAGTGTTATTATATCATACATGATTGATTTTATATAGATTTTTAGTATACTACTTCTATTGCCGGAGTGGGGTAAATATGAACTGCTTCATATTTACCCAGAATGTAATCATTCTGCGGACCGCCACTTTCCGGTAAATTATTTAGAGAAATACGCAGTATATTTCTCAATTTGCCGGAGTGGCGGAATTGGTAGACGCGCACGACTCAAAATCGTGTCTCGTAAGGGGTGAGAGTTCGATTCTCTCCTCCGGCACAGATGAAAAATTTACCACTTTCTTATATAGAGATTTCGAAAGAAAATTTGATACACAATATCAAACAATTTCGAAGTCTAGTAAAAAGTGGTACAAAAATCGCTTCAGTCATAAAAGCAAATGCTTATGGACATGGCGATGTGGAAGTGGCAAAAATAATTTCGCCATTTACCGATTATTTTCAAGTAGATGATATTGAAGAATTTGAGAAGATTAGAAAAGTAGCAAAAAAGCCGATTTTAATTTTGGGTTATTTAAACGATGAAGGGATAGAAAAGGCAGTCAAATCAAAAGCTATTATTACGGCTTTTGATCTTATTCATATTTTTAAAATAAATCATATTACTGGTTTACTAAAAACAAAAGTTAAAGTTCATATCGCGATTGATTCATATCTTGGTCGTGAAGGAATAATGCCAAACCAGATTGCGAATTTTATTGTTGAAGTAAAGAAGTTAAAAAATATTGAACTTGATGGAGTATATTCGCATTTTGCGAATATTGAAGACACGATGAATCATACTCACGCAGAGAAACAAATAGAGATGTATCATAAAAGTGTTGAGATTTTTCGATCAAATGGTTTTCCAAATATCAAAACTCATATATCTGCCACGTCTGGAATTCTAGTTTATGAAAAAGGGAATAATTTGCACAACATCGTTCGTCTCGGGATCGGGCTTTATGGCATGTGGCCAAGTGAACATTTAAAATATTTGAATAAAAAGAAAATTGTATTGAAGCCAGTTTTGAAATGGATAACACATGTAGCTCAAATCAAAATTCTTCCAGCCAATCATCCGATTGGTTATGGGCTTACATACATTACAAAAAAGACAACCAAAATTGCGGTTGTCCCGCAAGGCTACTCAGATGGTATCCCGAGGTCTCTATCAAACAATGGAGAGGTTTTGATAAAAGGAAAAAGAGCAAAAATTTTGGGGAGAGTGGCGATGAATATGATGGTGGTAGATATTTCACACATCCAAGATGTACTTCCAGAAGATGAAGTTGTGATTTTGGGCAAGCAGGGTAATAATGAAATTACCGCAGAACAAATCGCCATAGAATCAGGGACAATAAACTATGAAGCCACAACTCGCATAAGCGCATTGTTGCCGAGGATAATAAAATAATTTTTAAGAGAGCAGAAGTCAAATAAAGCTCTTCTTCGCGATGTCCTCGGACGAGGGGGACGGGAGCCGGTGCTTCGCCATTCCACATAGGACTTTGTTTGACTTCTGCTTATGCCATTGCATTTTGGAGGATTTTGTAGTATTATACGCCCATGTCACAAGATAGATTATTTAGATTAGCTTGCACTACTTGTAAGCGCACAAATTATTGGTCAAGCAAGAACAAGAAGCTAGTCACTAAAAAGATTGAGCTTAAAAAGTATTGCAAATGGTGTAAAAAGAACACTAAACACAAAGAAGCTAAAAAATAAAATCCCCATTGGGGATTTTATTTTTTCATGTTATAATCCGAACGTTCTGGGCGATTAGTTTAGTGGTAGAACAACGGTCTCCAAAACCGTTGGTGGGGGTTCGATTCCTCCATCGCCCGCCAATCAAAAAACTAGGTTTGTCTAGTTTGGGTGGTAGCAAGCAAACTTCTTTGCTTGTGTGGAGGAATCGGAGACCTTGAGCATGGCTTTTGAAATTACTGTTTCAAAAGACGCGAAAGGTGTACTGACCATGTAATGGTCGATAAGCGTAATCGCGGTCCACCACCACCCACCATTGACAGCTAGCACGAGATGTGTTGTTTTTAACACTATCTTATTTATTGTTATTTAGAATATTATTAGTTATAATATTAGTATTAAAAATTTAATTTACGAATTAAAAAATGAAAAAAATGATTGCTTTGTTTTTATTTGTATTCTCGTTTGGAACTTTGATTCCAAGTTTAGTATTAGCTGATATACCACCAATACCAAATCCTAATCCGACACCACAGTGTTCGAGTTTGTATTGGATTGATAACACAAACAAAACGTGTGAATCCCCAAAACAATTTTGTGGAGCATATGCTTATTTAGGGTTACAAACGTTTAATAATCAACAAGATTGTTTGAGTGCAGTTACCCCTAAAATATCTTATAATTTTGGGACTGTAACTCTTAGAAATGGAAGCCAAGGAGAAGCAGTTAAAGAATTACAAAGATTTTTGAATCAAGTTCTAAGTTTAGGATTAGTAGTTGATGGTAAATTAGGACCAAAAACAATTATAGTTATAAAACAATGGCAAAAAAATCATAATTTAATTTCCGATGGACTTGTTGGAGTAAAGACAAAAGCGAAAATGAATGAATCAGTTCAATAGTATGATATATGAACAAAAATTTTTACTAGCACTGTTTTTTACTTTAATTTCAGAGGTGCCGGTTGTATTCTTTCTAGTAAGATATTTTTTAAAATATAAAGATTTAAAAATACCAACAATTATGTTTGTTGGTATTTTGGCTTCTGTATTAACCTTACCTTATCTCTGGTTTATATTACCCGCTTTTGTTGTTAACAGGATTACTTATTTGATAGTAGGTGAATCATTGGTTGTTCTAGTGGAAGCAATTATTTATTTTAAGTTATTGAAATTAAAATTACTTGATGCTTTTGTCGTGTCACTGATTGCAAATATAACATCAATTATTTTAGGTTATTTAATATATGGAATATAAAAAATTATCGATAAAAAATATTATTGCAAATCTTTTTGTTTATGGAACTACACACGCATTGATTGATTTTATTTGTGGAGCAGTTCTTTTTAGTATTTTTTCAAACAAAATAATTGTCGATTTAACAAAATTTACAAATTTAGTAATTTTATATAGTATATTAGCTTTTGGACTTCAAATATTTTTGGGAATTTTTACTGATTATTTAAAATCTCCAAGGATGACAGCACTTTTTGGTTGTATTTTTACAGGGATTTCGGCTTTTTTGTTTTTAAGTTTTCCGATTTTAGCAGTTGTGTTTGCTGGTATAGGGAATGCACTATTTCATGTTGGTGGTGGAAGTATAAGCTTGAATTTAACTCCTAAAAAAGTTATAGCCCCTGGAATTTACGTTGCTCCTGGAGCTATTGGCTTATTTTTCGGTGTATTAATTGGTAAGGCTGGACAATTTATTGCATGGCCATACATTTTAGTGTTAGTTATTTTATGTATTCTAATGTTTGTTATTAATAAGCCAGAAATGAATTATATTAAGGAAAAAATTAATAAAAGTAAGATTAACTATTTTGAACTTATTTTAATTTTAATTTTTTTATCAGTTGCGATTCGCTCTCTGATTGGAACAGTAATGGTATTTCCATGGAAAACAAATATTGATTTAGCTATAATTTTAACGATTGCAATTGTTCTTGGTAAGGGTCTGGGTGGGATTTTAGCTGATAAATTTGGTTGGATTCGAGTCGGTGTTATAGCATTAATTTTATCTATTCCTTTCCTTGTTTTTGGTGCAAATATTCCACTGATAGCTATTATTGGGATGTTCCTATTCAATATAACCATGCCTATAACACTAGTCGCAATTTCTAATATATTACCAGGCCGACCTGGTTTTGCTTTTGGGATAACTTGTTTAGCTTTAATAGTCGGTGCATCTCCAACTTTTAATTTTGAAGTAAAAAAGCTTTTGTCCGGACAGATATTTGTTTTCATAATTATTATTATTTCTGTAATAGCTCTTTATTTTGGATTGAATACTTATAAGAATTATTTTGAAAAAAAATCTTTAAGTAAATAGTTGAATTTATGGAGTATCTACTCATACATTAAATAGAAATATTCGATATTTTCTTGTTGCTTAAAATTATTTTACCTTTCAAACATCCCAACAATTCTCTTTTCTGAATATCGCTTCCTTCCATTAACACATATCTGGCATATCCTCTAATATCAATATTTGATATTTTTGGTTTTTCTTTCTTACCTAAAAAGAAATTTTGCATTTTGGAGAATTTTTCAATATCTTCTTTGATTTTCTCTTTAATTTGGATTTCATTAACATCAATCTTCTCAATTAATTCTTCAAATTGTTTCAATATTTCTTTTTCTTCTGTATAACCACATTTACAATCTGCTTTTTGAGATTTTGTACACCCGTAATATACATATCTGTGAACATTACCATTCTTCTGTTTTTTGAATTTTTCATCTGCTGTAATACTTGAACCACATAATCCACAAGTCATCATTTTAGTAAAAGCGAATTCTTTGTTTTCTACTCTAAGTACTTGGCTTTATATTGTCGGCTATTAAAAGTCTTTAATAATTGATTTAGATAATTCCAAATGATTTAGACGAATGAAGTAACGCGTTACGGAAAACTCCGTAAAATGATTAGAAGAAACCTGTTTGTTTTGTTTTAGAAATTAAAATATATAGTGTCGTGGGGTGTAGGGTGAATTACACTAATAAAAATAGATATGATAAGATAAAATCGTTATCATATTAATCAATAAGATTGAAGCCTTGAAATACACGATTCCACTTAAGAATCATTTCTTCTATTGTGTTCCACTTCAAATCTTTGTAGCCCGCATTTATTTCAAAAATTCTTTTACTTTTTTCAAAGCAAGAGCTTTTTCGTGTATTTCGAGTGGATTTATCCAAATAGTATTGGGGTCTTTTTTAAACCATGTTTTTTGTCTTTTGGCGTAATGCCATATTTCAGTGTTTAGCTTTTCTATCATTTCAGGTTTTGCAAGTTTGCCCTGTAAGAAGTAAGAGACATACCGATATTCAAGCCCGAGAGATTCAAGTCTTTTCCAAGAAATTTTTTCTTTCTCGTGTAAATTTTTTATCTCTCTTAACATTCCTTTTTTAATTCGTGCCAATAGACGAACCTTTATTTTCTCCTTTAAAATTTCTGGTGGTATAGCGAGCCCAACCTTGAGCACCTTGTATCTAGAAGATCCTAATAGTGACGCATTTTCTGCCATGGCAGAAAATGTGTCACCCTTAGGAAGGGGAACCTTACCGAGAGTTTTGGTTATTTCGATAGCACGGATAAGACGGACAGGATTATTTTTATCGATATTTTTTGCTCGATCTTTATCTAATTTTTCAAGCATCGTGAAAAGCTCGTTAATCGATTTTTTGGAAAGTTTTTCTCGAAGTTTAGCGTCGGGAGGTACTTCAGGGAAAGTTGTTCCATTTACAACGGCATCAATATAGAAACCTGTACCTCCACAAATAATCGGGATATTTTTTCTTTTGATTATTTCATTTATTTTTTTGTTTGCCAATTTTTGAAAATCACTAACCGAAAAAGTTTTTTTAGGCGAGACGACGTCGAGCAAATAATGAGGAATTTTTTGCATTTCTTTTTTTGTAATTTTCCCAGTTCCTAAATCCATACCTCTATAAACCTGTCTTGAATCAGCCGAAATTATTTCACCGCCAAATTTTTGGGCCACCGAAACAGCAAAATCACTCTTTCCAGTCGAAGTTTGGCCTAATATTATAATAACCTTATTCATATTTCGCATATTAACACATTTTATGATAATATATGAACATTATGTCGTTCAAATCATATATAACAAAAAAAGCATTACAATTAAAAGGTGTTTCTTCTGATAAGGCGGATGAAATTGCAAAGCAATTAGAAAATAATCCAGAAATTGCTCAAAGTTTAAAAGCTCTTGAAAGTAATAAAGAAGTGAAAGCGCTTTTTGAAAAGATTACCAAAGAAATTGAAGCAAAAAAGAAAAGTGGGCTTGGTGAGCAATATGCTGCTGTCCTTGTGATGGGCAAGTATAAAGCCGAAATAATGAAGCATCGTGAAGCTCTCGAGCCATTGATGGGTTTGATGCAGAAATAAAACAATTCATGCTATAATTTAAGAGTATAGATATATATTTCCTGAACTGTTTTTTATTTGCATGTTAACAATAAAAATATACATCAAAATTTAATTATAAATAATTATGCATACCACAAATTTTTCAGTATTAGTCCCTTGGGTTATCGCGCATGGTTATTTTCTTTTCTTTATCGCTGCTTTGATCGAGGGACCGATAATTACAATCGCCGCAGGGGTGGCCTCTGCACTCGGATTTTTTAATATATTTTTAATAATTTTCCTTGCGATACTTGGCGACATTGGCGGAGATTTATTCTTTTATACTCTCGGGTACAATAGTCGCTGGATTATGTATACTCCATTTTTTAAATTTATCGGAGTGACAGAAGAACGAATCAAAAAAATTGAGAGACTATTACATTCGAATATTGGAAAAACTGTTTTCTTGGTGAAAGTTTCTCCGTTTATTGGGACTCCCGGAATTTTAGTTATTGGTGCTACGCATACACCCTTCAAGAAATTTATTAAAGTTGCGATAAGTGTCGCAATTCCCAAAACAATCTTTTATTCGCTTATTGGATTTTTGTCTGGTCAAGCCTACTTATCATTAACAAAGGTTGTGAGAAGAACCGAATATGCCTTACTTGTCATTATAGTTTTAGTTACTTTAATTTACATTTTAAATTCAAAAGTCACCGGCTATCTTGCAAGAAAAGTAGAATAATATTTTTCTTTATTTTCTAATCCGAGAATGATACTGAATTAAATATATCATACTGTGAAGTATGGGGTTAATTAACATTTAGTGTTAGTCTTTTTCTTTTTGGTGCAATTGTGTGTCGGGTAAGATTCTGAGTTTACAACTATGTAATTAAATTGATATAATAGTATTTAATGACAAGAAAGAAGATTCACAGTTTTGTCTCAATTATTTTAATTTTACTACCAATTTTTATTGGTAGTGTATTTATTGGTAATACTCAGAAAGTCGATGCAGTCAATCTAAAAACAGTGACGATAACATTTGCTACGACTCCTACATATGCCACCGCCAGCAAGGCTACATTAAAATACAACAAAGATTTTGCTTTTAGTTATTCATTTGATGATGGTTTAATAGCTGGGTATGAACCAGCTTTCAAATATATGAATGGTGGGTATTCGACGTATCTAGGCCAATATTTCCCAGGTTTGTATTTTACCGATGGGGCCGGCAATAATGTCCCATTTCGAGGTGGTTATGCTTTTTATACTAGAAACCCAAGTTATTCCGATATACATGTTAATACTCCAAGTTACATAAACTGGACACAATTGCAAGAAGTAGTTGATTATGGTTGGGATATTTTCAATCACGGGTATACTTCAGCGACTGTGCCAGTCAGTGACCCTAATCATGTTTATTATGTTGGAGATCCGGGGGGTCATGTTCAAGGTGCTCTTGATTATGCATACGAACTCAATCGAGCCAATGTCGATTTAGGTAATCATATAAATTTAAAAAATAATGCTGGGGCAACTACTGTTCCATTCCAAACTTCTGAAGTTATTCTTCCTAATGGTGATGCAAATTACATTCAACCAGCTTTTAATAATAATTTCAAAGCAGTTTATGCGCAACAGTCAGATTATACTTTTGATGGTAGTACTGTAACCGCTCCAGACTATACAAATGTAAATAATCCGATAAGCAGTAATCGTCATGTTATGCAAAGATGGTTTGATTATGAGACGAGATATATATCAGGAGGGCCGCTCCCAGGGCAACTTTTTAATCGGGTTGATCAATTAGCTGCCAATAGCACCGGGGCGACAAAATATTGGGGCCAAGAATTCACGCACCAAATTACAACTAGTACTTATTCAGGAGATTGGAATGGTGGTATAACTTGGACAACTTGGAAAAGTTTGATGGATCATATTGAAAATAGTTATGGGCGTTTTGGTAATGATAAAGCTTGGGTAGCTGGGGCCGAAGAAGTTTATGACTATATGATGGTAAAACAAAATACCACCTTAGTTCAAAATTTGGTTGGCAATCAACTGACGATCGAAATAGATTCTTCAAATATTCCGACTGGTCTAAGGCATTATGCGCTTTCATTATTAATAAATTCTGATGCAACGATTAGTAGTATTAGTTATGGATCAGATATTGTTTCTCATTCAGATAATAAAACGACTGGTTTGGTAAATGTCGATTGGGGAGTAAATACATATCCCAAAAATGATATAACGAGAGTAGAAGGGCTTGTGTCAACAGCCGAAAGTAATAGAACAGTTGCAAGTATAAGTAATGCACAGACATATGTAGATTTGTTGAGTAATTCACAACAATTAACAAAGAAGAATGCCTTTAATGTGAGACTTGGTGCTATTGTGGTTCCACTTCGTACTTGGTATGTAAATGTAAGGGGGGATTTTATTTCAGCGGCTACAGTAAATACATACCTTTCGACTTTTGCAACCCATTCGCCTTCTATTCATAACTGGAATAATTATGGGATAGTAAAAGATAGTACTATAAATCCAGTTGGGAATGATCTTGTTAATTTAAAAGATGCAGATGGTTTAATTTCAACGATTTCATTAACAAATACTGCTCCATTTAAATATGGTAGTCTAACTTCTGCATCTACAGGTAATAATTCAGGACTTTATCCTGATTCGGTTATTTCAAATGGTGCTCAGGTTTATGCGGCATCTACCACTCCTGCTAAAATTAAAATTTATGGATTGAATAATTCAAAAAATTATAATATAAAATTATTTGGATATACTTCTAATACAGGACAATCTGGTAATGGAGCAATTACACAGTATACAATTGGTGGTGTTACTAAAGAGCTTATAGTTAAATCAAATATTTCTCAATATTCAGAGTTTACAAGTATTATTCCGAATGCAAGTGGAGAAATCGAAATAACGATTTCTCCCAAACAAGCAGCTTGGGGTTATGGAATGTTGAATGCTATGGAAATCATTGAAAATTTACTTCCAGCTCCATCCAGCCTGTCGTATTCATCTCCGCATGTATATACGAAAAATTCTACGATTACTTCTTTGACTCCAACAGTTTCTGGTCTAGAAATTACATATTCTATAACGCCGACTCTACCCGCTGGCCTATCTTTCAATACTAGCACTGGAGTTATTAGTGGAACCCCAACAGCAGTCAAGGAATTATCGACATATACTGTAACAGCTACAAACACAGGAGGAAGTACAAGCTTCGGGGTTGTTCTAACAGTCAATGATATAGCTCCTACTTCGTTGTCATATACAACACCAAATATTTATATTAATGGAAGCGCAATCTCTCTCTTATCTCCAAGTTCTTCAGGTGGAATTCCGGTGTATTATTTTGTTTCTCCATCCTTACCTTCAGGTCTTTCTCTTGATAGTTCGACTGGAGTAATTTCTGGAATACCCACGGCTTCTTCGGGAGCAAGTACTTATACTGTGACTGCTTCAAACACCGGAGGTGATACAACTTTTAATATTTCGATCAGAGTCAATGATGTCGCTCCAAATTCTTTGTCTTATATTTCACCAAACACATACACAAGAGGTACGACTATCACTTCACTTTCTCCGACAGTTATAGGGTCACCAACTAGTTATAGTATCTCACCAGATTTACCAACTGGAATTTTGCTCAATACTTTGACAGGGGTTATAAGCGGAACGCCGACAGGAGTTGCGGGGCTTGCTACCTATACTGTCACAGCGACCAATACTGGGGGTAGTACTACTTTCGATATCACAATTACTGTTAATGATATTCCAATAATAACTCCAGTTGCTACGCCTTCAGCAGGCATATATAACATTACTCAATCAGTAACACTCAGTTCTAGTGGAAGTGATTATATTAAATATTCTACAATAGAAGTTCCAGCCACATGTTCAGCTGGCACACTTTACTCTGGCGCGATCTCTGTTTCAGTATCAGAAACTATCTATGTTCGTGCATGTAATAATATCGGGAATTCTTCTACTGCTACATTCACCTATACTATCGATTCAGACGCACCAGCAACCACTGTCGCTGACCCCACTTCTGGCACTTACAATTCTACTCAATCAGTAACACTCAGTTCTAGTGGAAGTGATTATATTAAATATTCTACAACCACCACTCCAGCCACATGTTCAGCTGGCACACTTTACTCTGGCGCGATCTCTGTTTCAGTATCAGAAACTATCTATGTTCGTGCATGCGACAATGCCGGGAATTCTTCTACGACGAGTTTTGCCTATACAATTTTTAAAAATAATAATAATAACACTCCTCCAACGATAAGATATTCTACGACCAGTTTTCCTGCTGATTGTTCAAGCGATTTGCTATATAATGATTCAGTTTCATTTTCTTCATCGAGAATAGTTTACCTACGTATCTGCGATAATTCTGGCAATTCTACAACAGCAAGTTTTAATTATGTTGCACCCAAGAAAAACATAGGAAGTAGTTCTGTCTATCACGAAACTAGTTATATTCAAAACTCAAATCCTGTAATTACACCAACATCTTCCACTTCTAATACATTGGTTACTCTACCTGCCCCAATGATTTCTGAGATTCAGGAATTGGTGAAAGATTTAAAGTTTGGTATTAAAGATAAAGATGTCAAAACATTGCAACTATTTTTAATTAAACAAAACAAAGGACCAAGCGCAAAGAAGCTTTCTTTAAATGGAGCAACTAATTATTTTGGAAAGCTAACTCAATCTGCTTTGGCCGAATGGCAAAAAGCAAATGGGGTAAAACCATCTTCTGGGTATTTTGGATTAATAACCAGAGCCAAAATCAAATTTCTTAATTTATAATTAAAATATATCAAAATAATCACCAATGACTTTTGGTGATTATTTTGATATATTCAACACATGAGTTTATCAATCGGCACGAAACGGACACAACACGATGTTTTCCTAATGACAACAAAGCAGTTTCGAAATCTATTCCATTTGAATTTACAGTAAAGATTCCTCCTCCACTAAAAAGGGGAGTAGATTATGGTTTTAAACCATCTAAAAAGAAAATTTAAGATTTGTGCTTGTTTTTGATATAATAAAAATATGAAAACTGAAATTGAAGCAAAATTTTTAAATATAGATGTTGATGGAATTAGATTTAAATTAAAGGATATTGGTGCAATTTTAAAATACCCAGAACGCTTAATGAAAAGAAAGGTTTTTGATTATCCAGATGAAAGATTAAGAAAAGAAGGATCGTGGGTGCGGGTGAGAGATGAAGGTGATGGGGAAATAACTTTAAGTTATAAAAAGTTAATAGACAGAACACTTCATGGGACAAAAGAAATAACTTTAGATGTAAGTAATTTTGAGACTATGTGTGATTTTCTTCAAGCTTGTGGATTTGATAGTAAATCATATCAAGAAACTAGAAGAGAAAAATGGATATTGGGTACATCGGAAATAACGATAGATACTTGGCCATGGATCCCTACTTTTATAGAAATAGAATCTGAAACGGAAGAAGAGATACATAAAGTTTCAGACTTACTTGGTCTTGATTGGAGTAAGGCTCTTCATGGAAGTGTTGAGACAGCCTATCAAGATTTATTTGACGTTACAGATGATGAAATTGATGGATGGGAAGAGATTACTTTTATTCCTACCCCAGATTGGTTGGAAATTAGGAGAAAATAATATTGTGATTATAAGTATTGTATTTATAAGCCATTTATGCTAGTATTGTGACTGTAGGTCGCTTTAAAGGGGACATACAGTAGATATATGGAAAATAAGCCTATAAAAGGAGAATATTTGGAGGTTTTATTAAGATCTCCACAAACCATCTTTTCATCAAAAGATGTTGCTTTGATGTGGGGAGAAGAGAGTGAAAATATTATAAAAAACAGATTAAACAAGTATGTAAAATCTGGGAAGTTATTCAAGGTTCGTCGTGGCTTGTTTGCTAAAGATAAAAACTATAACCGCTATGAATTAGCTACTAGAATAAATACTCCATCGTATATCAGTTTTGAGACTGTTTTAGGTGCCTCTGGTATGACTTTCCAATATTATGGGAACATCTTTGTCGCTTCATATATAAAAAGAAATATGGAAGTTGATGGACAAAGAATAGAATTTGTCAGAATGAAAGATTATGTCTTGAGTAATACTTTAGGAATTGAAAATAGTGATGGTTACGCAAGAGCTACAAAAGAACGCGCGTACTTAGATACAATTTATAGAAGTAAAAGATATTATATTGATAATGAAAGTCCCATAGATTGGGAGAAAGTATTTGAAATCTTGCCAATCTATCATAATAAAAGAATGGAGAAGACAGTCAAGAGATATTATGAGAAATTTAAGAAACAACAGGAAGATATTAAAAAATAAAATATATGACATTAGACTATTCAAAACATAAAAACATATTACTCCAAATCTTGAAAGATATTTATTCTGATACTTCTATTGCTCCTTATCTTGGATTCAAAGGTGGGACCGCTGCTTTGTTGTTTTATGACTTAGACCGTAATTCAGTGGACCTTGATTTTGATTTATTGGATGATACAAAAGAAGAAGAGGTATTTAGTAAGATTCAAAAAATTACTGAGAGCTATGGAACTATTACAGAATCAAGAATGAAGCATTTCAATTTACTTAATGTAATCTCTTACAAGAAAGGAGCTCAGCAAATAAAAGTAGAGGTAAATCGTAGACAATTTGGCTCTAAATATGAGATGAAAACATTACTTGGCATCTCAATGCTTGTAATGGTGAAAGAAGATATGTTTGCTCATAAGCTTATGGCTATGTATGAAAGAATTGGTAAAACAAGCAGAGATATATTTGATGTATATTTTTTCTATAAAAACAGCTGGGATATTAATAGAAAGATAGTTGAAGAGAGGTCTGGTATGTCATTTAAAGATACTTTGGCCAAATGTATAAAAATGCTTGAAGATATGGATAATAAGCATATATTAGATGGTCTTGGTGAATTACTTTCTTCACCTCAAAAAGATTGGGCTCGTGAGAAACTTAAAAATCAAACTATTTTTTTATTGAAAATACATCTTGATGATGAAAAATAATTTAATACTAATCCTTTCAAAATAGCCCTTTTTGTGCTAAATTTTAATCATGAGTTTATCCATTGGAATTGTGGGGTTGCCAAACGTTGGGAAATCAACGCTTTTTAATGCGTTGACGAAAAAGAGTGTTCCTGCCGAGAATTATCCTTTTTGTACTATCGATCCTTCGATAGGTATTGTTCCTGTCCCTGACGAGCGACTTTGGAAACTTTCAGAATTTTCTAAATCAGCGAAAACTATTCCGGCTATTATTGAGTTTGTCGATATTGCGGGGCTTGTGAAAGGTGCGTCGAAAGGTGAAGGTTTGGGGAATAAATTCTTAACCAATATCCGTGAAGTCGATGCTATCGCGCACGTTGTTAGAACTTTCGAAGATAATTCTGTGATTCACGTTGAGAATAAAATTAGCCCAATAGATGACATTGGAGTTATAAACCTCGAGCTTGTCTTGGCTGATTTTGAAACAGTCACCAAAAGATTTGCAAACTTAGGTAAAGATTTGAAGAAGGGAGATAAAGAAGCAATTGCTGAAGAAATAATTTTGAATAAACTTATCGCAGTTTTTGAGCGTGGGGAAATGGCTACAGATGCCGATCTGAATGAAGATGAGAAATTTAAAATTAAATCTTTAAACTTACTCACACTTAAACCGATGCTTTATGTTCTCAATACTTCTGAGGCAAGTCCCAATGTAGAATTTAAAGCGCCCGGTGTATCTGTTAAGGTTGACCCAGTTTTTGAAAGTGGTTTCGATGAGTTGATTACTAAAAGTTATGAATTGCTTGGATTACAGACATATTTTACAACAGGGGAAGATGAGACGAGAGCTTGGACGATAAAGATAGGTAGCACGGCGCCAGTCGCCGGAATGGCAATTCATACAGATTTCCGCGATAAATTTATTCGTGCTGAAGTCGTATTTTGGAAAGACCTGCTTGATGCTGGGAGTTATGCCGAAGCTCGCGCCCGTGGCAAGGTTCGTACCGAAGGGAAGGATTATATAGTTAAAAATGGCGATGTCGTAGAGTTCAAGATTTAGTAAAATCTTGAACTCGAAGATCCTGAGTAAAGTCGAAGGGTCGTAGAATTCAAGATTTAGTAAAATCTTGAATTTGTAGATGCTGAGCGTATTGAAGTATAGTAGAATTCAAAATATAATATAAAATGGGTAGCATATATAAAAATTTCTTCGCTTATCCCTCTCCGCCTCTCGTGATTACACTCGAGGCTCCGGCGCGCCCACACCTACTCAGAAATTTTTATATATGCTACCCATTTTCAATAATATGCAAAAAGATTGGTTAAAAGCAAAAGATATTTTAAAGAAGGAGGGAGTGGTAATACTTCCGACTGATACTTTGTATGGGATTATTGGGAGTGCTTCGTCTAAAAAGGCGGTTGAGAGGATTTATAAGACAAAAGGACGGAATGACAATAAACCATTTATTGTTTTAATAAATTCATACAAACAATTGGAAATTTTTGAAATAAAGATAGATGGGGAACAGGCCAAAATTTTTTCAAAATTTTGGCCTGGAAAAGTCAGCGTCATTCTCCCATGCAAACTTTCGAAATTCAAATACATCCATCGTGGTATGAACTCGATTGCATTTCGAATGATTGGTCCTAAAAATAAAAATTTATTTAACTTAATAAACAAAGTAGGCCCACTTGTCGCCCCAAGTGCCAACCCCGAAAGTGAAAAACCAGCAGAAAATATTACTGAAGCTAAAAAATATTTTGGTAATGAAATTGATTTATACATTTCTTCGGGCACAAGAAAATCTAAACCCTCAAAAATAATAAAATATGAGAATGGCGAATACCTTATACTCCGAAAATAGAATATTTCTGAGCTAGGCAAGACCTAGCTCAGACTTTCAACACACAAGGTCTTGCCTCGTTTTTTAAAATATGTGTTGTAATTTTCCCAGCAAGGCTGGGATTTTTGAAGCATCAAATAGAGGTTTATTATAGGGCATATTTCTGTTATAATGTTGAAACTTATGAAAAATTACGATCATATCAAAATAGAAAAAAAGTGGCAGAAAGAATGGGAAAAAAAGGGGACTTATAAAAGTTCAAATCCTGGCACCTCATCCACTTCTGCTTCGGCGGGCCGAAAAAAGAAGATGTATGTTCTCGACATGTTCCCGTATCCTTCTGGGGTTGGGCTTCATGTCGGGCACCCTCGTGGGTACATTGGTAGCGATGTATATGCGCGTATGAAGCGTATGGAGGGCTACAATGTCCTTCACCCTATGGGCTACGATGCTTTCGGCTTGCCTGCAGAACAGTATGCTCTCGAGCATAAAATTCACCCCAGAAAGGCCGTAGAAGAAAATGTAAAAACTTTCAAACGTCAGCTTTTTATGATCGGTCTTTCGTATGATTGGTCACGAAAAGTGAATACTACAGACCCGAAATATTACAAATGGACACAGTGGATATTTCTTGAAATTTATAATTCTTGGTATGACAGTGGGAAAGGTAAAGCTCGCAAGATCGACGAGCTTGTAGCTATTTTTGAGAAAAATGGTAATGGAAAAGTGAATGCTGTTTGCAATTCTGACGTCGTGATTTTTTCTGCTAAAGAGTGGAAGGCTTGTTCAAAGAAAGAGAAGCACGACGCCCTGATGAAATATCGTCTTGCCTATGAAGGGTATAGTGAAGTGAATTGGTGCCCAAAGCTTGGCACAGTTCTTGCCAATGACGAAATTGTAGATGACAAAGATGGTAACCCCGTCTCAGAACGTGGCGGGTACCCAGTTGAGAAAAAATCTATGCGTCAATGGTTCATGCGCATCACGGCTTATGCTGATAGACTTCTAACAGGTCTCGATGGTTTAGAATGGAGTGATCACATAAAAGAAATTCAAAGAAATTGGATAGGGAAAAGTGAAGGAAGTGAAATTGAATTTCCAATTATAAATAATAAAAATAAAATTAAGGTTTTTACAACAAGAACAGATACTATTTTTGGTGCGACGTATGTAGTCCTAGCGCCTGAACATGAATATGTAGAAAAGTTAAAATCAAGTATAAAAAACTGGAATGAAGTTGAAAATTATGTTTTGACTCTTAAAAATAAAAAAGAAGAAGATAGAATAAAAAATGACAAAGAGAAAACAGGAGTAGAATTAAAAGGAATAAGTGCTATAAATCCAGCAAATGGGAAAGAAATACCAATTTGGATCGCTGATTATGTTCTCGCTTCTTATGGGACTGGTGCAATAATGGCAGTACCCATGCATGATGAAAGAGATAGAAATTTTGCGACAAAATTTAATTTACCCATAATAGATGAGCCTTTAGTTGATGCAATTGATATAACTAAAAAAGTTAATGGAAAAATTGTGACAAAATTCAAGATGCGTGATGCTATCTTTGCTCGTCAGCGATACTGGGGTGAGCCGATTCCATTAAAACACAATAAAGATGGCACTATTACAGAATTAAAAGAAAAAGATTTGCCTCTCGAATTACCAAACGTAAAGTCATATGAATCGATGGGGACGGGTGAGTCACCACTCGCAGGAGTTAAATCTTGGGTGAAAGAAGGTTATGAGACGAACACGATGCCAGGGTGGGCGGGGAGCTCTTGGTACTTTTTGCGGTATATGGATCCGCAAAATTCCAAAAATTTTGCATCAAAAAAAGCAATTGATTATTGGAAAAGTGTAGATATGTATGTCGGTGGACAAGAGCATGCGACAGGGCATTTGCTCTATTCACGTTTTTGGAATAATTTCATTTACGACATGGGGTATGTTTCGTTCAAAGAGCCTTTCCAAAAGATGAAAAATCAAGGGATGATTCTTGCTACCGATGGACGCAAGATGAGTAAACGATGGGGGAACGTCATAAACCCCGACGACATTGTAAAGAATTATGGCGCCGACACTTTGCGCATTTACGAAATGTTCATGGGTCCATTTGAGCAAAGTTTACCTTGGTCTACAGAAAGTATAATTGGCTCACGAAGATTTATTGACAGAGTCTGGAGGTTAGGACAAAAAGTTGCTTCGTCTGATATCCTTGCTGACGGGAAAGGTCTTTCCTCGCGTAGTGAAACGGAGAGAGGTGAGTCCTTGAGGAGTCAACAGCCCGAAGAAAATAACCAGTTGCAAAAATTATTACACAAAACTCTCAAGAAAGTTACTGAAGACATAGAAAGTTTTTCTTTCAACACCGCCATTTCATCAATGATGATTTTTATGAACGAGGTAGAAAAATTTGATAAAATCGGAAAAGAAGATTTTAAAAAATTCTTGCAAATTCTTGCACCTTTTGCTCCACATATGGCTGAAGAAATTTGGAGTAATTTTGGTGAGAAAAAATCGATTCATTTAAGCCCTTGGCCAAAGTGGGACAAGAAGAAAATTATAGAAGATGAAATGAAAATAGTTGTTCAAGTCAACGGCAAGGTTCGTGCTGAAATTATGGTTTCAAAAGATTTAAGTGAAAGTGAAATTAAAGAAATTGCCATCCAAAACAGTAGCGTCAAAAATTGGATTTTAGATAAAGAAATTAGACGAGTTATCTACGTCCCTGGGCGGGTGGTGAATATAGTCATTTAGCCTCGAATTTCTATAAAAAGTGAGGTAAAAATGTTCAACAGAACGTCACATAATTTGTTCTCGAAAATCGGGCATTTTCAAAACTGTGGATAACTAACGATTTTATGTAACATTTATAAGAAAGATTTGTTATAATATAATTATGATTTTAATATATGAATTGATTTGATGTATTAAAAAAATGTCCTTCTCGTCTATCCGAGATTACCTTATAAAATAAAGATAAAAATGCGCTCACTTAAAAAAACCATTTCTTTGAATCAAGCGGCCAAAATTTCTGGTTACACCCAGGATCATCTTGGCTATTTAATTCGCAAGGGAGAGATCAAAGGTGAGAAAAAAGCAGGCATTTGGCTTACGTCTGAAGATGATGTTAAAAGGTACATTTCCAGACAAAAAAATCTCCACAAAAAAATAGTTGTCAAAAATTTCATTTCTCGATATTTCGTTCGAAGTGTTTTGGTTTTAGGGTCTATCTTGTTGGTGGGTTCATTTCTAATTGGATTCAAAGTTTATGGGAATTACAACAACAATTCTCAATCAATTTTATCGATACTTTCATCTTCTGTTTCAAATGAAGTTTCTAAAGTTTACAACTCTCTCACAAAAGGTGACCAAGCTATCACGAGCTCGCACCTCACTGCTTCGGCCTCGACTTCTGGTATCGATTTATTTTCATCAGTTGGAAATAAATTAACTTCTATTTCCGATGGGCTTGCTTACGGGTGGAGCGAATTCACTTTTGGACTTTTAGATAACGTAGAAGAATTTTTATTTAACACAAAAAAGTTTTCAAATGCTCTCAAGAGCGGTTCACTTTTTTCTCCCAAGAAAAATACCGTAGCGCAAATTTCCCCTACACCTTCTCAAAAAGAAAATAAACAAAATAATTCTGCAGACAAAAAACAATCTCAAAAATCTATCGAAGACAATGTCGTCGCTGTTGCTCCGAAGATCATCACGAATCGAATTATAGAAAAAACAAAAACAGTTATCGTGAATCAGACCGACAGAAGTTTACTCTCAAGAATAGAAGGTTTAGAAAAATCTCTTCTTGGTCTCATCTCTTTCAATGATCGCCAAACAATCGCGACACAAGATAGTTCTTCGAAGCATGTCGCAAGTTCAGCAAAAAGTATTACCGAAGGTGGCACCTTGAACGACTCAGTTTTGAATGATGCAACTTTAAATGGTCTCACTACTCTAAATGGATCGACAAATTTATTGAATTCTTTTTCACAAACTGGACCAAATACTTTTTCGACCGGCACAGGAGTTGTCTCGTTGAATGGCCCTACAAATATCGCGGCAGGCAATTCTTTTACTTCAAACGGTCAAGCATTATTTACTCGAGTCCCTACACTCGCTCACATCTTTTCTTCGACATGGCCGGCTGGAGTTTCAAATGTCGATGACTCGAGTATCTATGTCAATCCGCTCTCTGCAGTTGCCGATGGAAACTTGATAGGTGCAGCAGTGAATGGAAATGTGAAATTCTTGGTAGATGCCGAAGGAGATATTTATGGGAACAATTTAATTCTTCAAGGGTCTACAACTTCTGCTTCTAATACAATCGGCACTCTCAATGTCACCGACAACACTACTTTGGGTGATGCCGATACCGATTCGCTGACGATCAGAAGCAACATTATCGATTTGACCGGTAGCGCTCCAGTCATCGATTCGATCGCTGGACCACTTTATATTAATTCGAAAACAAATAATCTTGTTAATTTTGGTTCGGGAATAGTGACGATTCCATCTCTGTCTGTTACAACCGCCACCGGTATAACTGCTTCGATGGTTGGGCTTGGTAATGTCACCAATGAATCAAAAGCCACAATGTTCACTTCACCTACCTTCACCGGTAGCGTTTCTGGTTTTACCATGGGTGGCGATTTAGCTTTCGGTTCAAATATTTTTACTACTTCAAATTCTGGTCTCGTCTCTAATTTAAATGCCGATTATCTCGATGGTCAGCATGGCAGTTATTACCAGCCACTTTTGACCAACCCAGTCACAGGCACCGGCATAGCAAATTATCTTCCCAAATTAACCGGTGCATCTACCCTCGGTAATTCTTTGATCTATGACAACGGAACAAATATCGGAATCGGCACAACCACACCCACAGCATACTTAAACATCAAAGCCGGCACTGCCACAGCAGGTACAGCACCACTTAAACTTACAAGTGGAGTATTGAATACTACGGCAGAAGTAGGGGCGATAGAATACAATGGAACAAATTTATATTTCACTCCGAATACAACTCGATATCTGGTAACTCTTTCAACAGGCACTTCTTCTCAATTCTTAAAAGGTGATGGAAGTTTGGATAGTAATACATACGCACTTTCTTCTGCTTTATCTTCATATGTTCCATACACTGGAGCGACGGGGGGTGTAACACTCGGTGCAAATACGCTTTCGACAACTTCGGGTTTAATTTCTCCAAAACTCTATCCTTCGGCTGATAGCACGACAGCAATTCAATTCAATAAAGCAAATGGGACGACGAATGTGATGAACATTGATACGACAAATGGGAGGGTAGGAATTGGGACTACAACGCCAAATGAAAAACTTCATGTCGTTGGTAATAGCTACACAACAGGTTATCAGCAGACAATTGGAGAGATGTATACAGGAGATGGTTTATGGTTTGGAAATGATAAAACAGTTGGTATTTATAAATCTACCAGTGATATAAGGTTTAAAAGCACAACCGATTTAATGACAATTCTTTCTTCTGGCTCCGTCGGAATCGGCACAACCACGCCAACCGCATACTTAAACATCAAAGCCGGCACGGCAACAGCAGGAACAGCACCTCTTAAACTAACTTCAGGAGTATTGAATACAACAGCAGAGGTGGGGGCGATAGAGTTTTTGACTGATGCTTTTTATGGGACAATTACTACGGGGGCAGCGAGGAAACAATTTGCATTTACTGACACAACATCTCTAACTAACTATGTTCCTTACACCGGAGCGACGGGGGGTGTAACACTCGGTGCAAATACACTTTCGACAACATCGGGTTTAATTTCTCCGAAGTTATATCCAAGTGCAGACTCAACTACCGCTATTCAATTCAACAAAGCAAATGGGATGACGAATGTAATGAACATTGATACGACAAATGGATATGTGGGGATTGGGACGACGACGCCCACTTCCGCTCTTGAAATAAAAGGAATATTGACAATTGATAATCCAACAAATTCTGATACAGCTACTCTTAGTTTGACCAATCCGTATTATGGTCGTTTGAATTATTCGGTTACGCCAGAAAATGGTAAGTCAGAAGTAAGATTTGTTAGCAAAGGAGCCACCGCTGGCAGCGGTCAAACCTATTTTGTTGTTGCTTCAACTGAAGCTGGTGATACTGGCAATAATCTTTTAATGGGTGTTGCGGCAGGCAACGCTTTTATTACAAATGCCTATAATTATGCGATTGGAGGGGCTTTGCAACTTGGTGGTGAATCATGGAATGGAACTGGTGCTATGACAATATCCGCTGCAGGCAAGGTCGGCATCGGCATAACCAACTCCACAGCATACCTAAACATCAAAGCCGGAACTGCCACAGCAGGAACAGCACCACTTAAACTTACAAGTGGGGTGCTTAATACAACGGCAGAGGTGGGGGCGATAGAGTTTTTGACCGATGCTTATTATGGAACAATTACTACGGGTGCGGCGAGAAAACAATTTGCATTTACTGACACAACATCTCTAACTAACTATGTTCCTTACACAGGAGCGACGGGGGGTGTAACTCTCGGTGCAAATACGCTCTCGACAACATCGGGTTTAATTTCTCCGAAGTTATATCCAAGTGCAGACTCAACTACCGCTATTCAATTCAATAAAGCAAACGGAACGACGAATGTAATGAACATTGATACGACGAATGGATATGTCGGCATCGGGACGACAACGCCAGTCTCTACTTTTGATGTTAATGGTGGTGCAACTTTGCGTTCAGGTTTAACAATGAGACAAGATACGCTTTCGACAGTTACTTTTGTTAATTCTCTTTCAAATGCTTATACCAAAGCTATAATGAAAGCTAGTGAATACGACTGGGAGATAGGAACAACATCTAAAATGGTCATGGATACTAACGGCAACGTCGGAATCGGCACAACGGCACCCACAGCATACTTAAACATCAAAGCCGGCACTGCATCAGCAGGTACAGCACCACTAAAACTAACTTCAGGAGTATTGAATACAACAGCAGAGGTGGGGGCGATAGAGTTTTTGACTGATGCTTTTTATGGGACAATTACTACGGGGGCGGCGAGAAAACAATTTGCGTTTACTTCTGATTTAACTTCATATGTTCCATACACAGGAGCAACTGGTGCAGTTACACTCGGTGCAAATACGCTCTCGACAACTTCGGGTTTAATTTCTCCAAAACTCTATCCTTCGGCTGATAGCACGACAGCTATTCAATTCAACAAAGCAGATGGAACGACGAATGTGATGAACATTGATACGACGAATGGGCGTGTGGGGATTGGGACGACGGCACCAGGCGAGAAACTTGCCGTCAACGGGAATATCATTTCTAATGGAATAGTAAAAATTCAATCGGCAGACGGTACTTATCCAAACGCAGGATTTTATAGAAATTCCACTCCATCTTCAGCCTTAGGGCAATATGGAATTAATACTGGAACCGACTTTGACGATTTTGGTAATGCTGATAATAATCTTAATGGTGGAGTGGTAAGAATTGATGCAAGAACAAATCAGCCAACGATTCAATTTTTGACTCGTTCCACGGGTAATAGTGCATATCCAACATCCAAAATGGTAATAACAAACGGCGGCAACGTCGGGATTGGGACGACAACCCCCACAGCCTACTTAAATATCAAAGCCGGCACTGCCACAGCAGGAACAGCACCACTTAAACTTACAAGTGGGGTGCTAAATACAACGGCAGAGGTGGGGGCGATTGAGTTTTT
>JANYAX010000038.1 GCA_025361085.1 Candidatus Nomurabacteria bacterium
AATTCTTGTGGAGGGCGGGTAAAATATGATTGGGGGAGAAAGGTAGATGATAAAATCGAAAACACAAAAAAACTTATTTTGGATTATCTCGGAAAATCATCGTCAGATTATTCTGTAGCTTTTACTCTCAATACAACCACAGGACTAAATATAATAGAGAGTCAATTACCTCCTAAATTCAAAAACGTTGTAACGACAGATATAGAACATAACTCTGTTTTCCTTTCCACAATTTCACTCGGTAGGAGATTGAATATTCCAAGAATTGTTTTATCCAGAAAAGATGACGGTTCCCTCGAATATGATAAGAACGTTTTTGATAATTCTATTTTTGTTGCAAATAGCGTTTCGAATATTGATGGAAGAATATTCACAAACTTTAAAGACGTTACAAAAAAAGTTCATGAGACGGGTGGTATTGTAATTATTGATGCAGCCCAGGGGCTTACTCACGGGCTTAATATTTTGAAGGAGACTGACTATGACGCACTGTCCTTCTCTGGACACAAAATTTATGGACCAAGCATTGGCGTAATAGTTATAAAAAATGAACTGCTTTCAAAATTAGAAATCACACTTTTGGGCGGAGGTATGGTTGATGATGTTGCCGAAAATGATTTTGTCCCAGTCAAAGGTCATTTAGCAAGCTCGCTTCTTGAAATGGGTCTTCAGGATTATGCAGGAATTATTGGGTTAGAGGAATCATTGAAGTGGCTAAAGAAACATGACGACAAATCTACGAAAGAGATGTCAGAAAAAATATTTACTTGGCTCAAATCGCAGAACGGAATTACTGTGGTGAATATTGAATCAAGTCCAGTGATAAGTTTTTATTCTGATAAAATAGATTCTCACCAGCTTGCAATATATCTATCGGAGCAGGGAATTATGGCTAGAAGTGGATACTTCTGTTGTCACTATTATTTGAAGCATGTGAAAAATTACCCACCATTACTTCGAATTTCTTTGGGCAAACAAAACACGATGGAACAGGTAAATAAATTGATAAATATTATAGAAATAATTTTAAAGAATATTAAATAACTATGTTTTGTATTTTCGCTTTTATAGTATTTTTAATACTAGGAATATTTTCGGCCAAGTATAGAGGTTTGGCCAAGAAGGCTTGGGGTTGTGTCTGGATTAGACTTACTTTTAAGACTTGCGATATCAGTTTGCAAGATGAGATTAGGGCAAAACTCATAGGAAGCGTTATTGTAACAAAACCACGCCTTGCTCGTTTTATGGATAAGTGGCTTGATACTGTTGCTTTCATTTTTGTCACGTTAAGCATATGGAGTTTGGCTGTTGTTATGAATAGTGGTTTGAACTATTACATATATGGCACTTGTGCTCCGAGTGATCCTGAATCTTGTTCTCTGAGCGCAGGAGCTTGTGGTATCTCAGCATATCATCCAGGATTTGTAGAATCAGTAACTTCTTGGAATACAATCAATTGGACAAAGAATGAGGCAACAGCTTTCTTTGGAAAGTTTGCACTTATACCAGATAGAATCAAGAATTGGGATGCAAAAGATTATGTCTCAAAGACAGCAACATATTATGCAAAGTACGACGATACTAAGAAAGTTGCAATTGAGATAATTGATCCAGGATGCATCTACTGTTCTAAATTGTTTACACTTACAAAAGAATCTGGTTTTTCGAAGAAATATAATCTTTCATATGTTCTCTTCCCAATTCCAAATCCAAAAGAAGCAGGTGAATATAAATTTAAAAATTCTTATCTATTAGCAAGATACGCTGAAGCTTTGAAGAAGTTTCCACAAAAGGATGTAGTAGTTACAAGCGATTGGCGACTCCTTGAGAATGTATATATGTTAAAGGATGAGAAGGGAGATGTCTTCCAGAAAAAGTTCAACGAAGACTATTCAGCAGCAGAGGCTGAAGCAAAAATTATTGAATGGATACGAAGTTTTGGATATGACCTTAAAACAACTGGTGAGATAATAAGTTATGCAAATGGAGCTGAGGCTGCTGCTTCAATAAAAGCTCAGCATGACTTGGTAGTAAATGATATACGCACAGTCAAAATCCCTACAATTATGTTTGGGGGAAGGAGGTATGACAGAATGGTAGACGAAAAAACTTTGATGAAATAAAATAATACTAACTTTAATTAACTAAATTAAAGTTAGTATTATTATTACCAAATAATTATCATGTTATAATTTATATATGGAAAAATTTTCAAAAATGCATTATACAATGTTTGCCTTTATTGCAGCGGGATTAGCTTTCTCTGGCTACTTAGCGGCAACTAAGTTCTTCTCAGATACATGTGCCTTTGGTGCAACATGCCCCATCTTTCTTGGTTATCCTGCTTGTTATACAGGATTTCTTGTTTATGCAATTATTTCAATTGTTGCAATAATTTCATTATTCAAAAAAGAGCTTTCTAGAATATTACTTGTAACTATCACAGGAGTTTCATTCTTTGGTGTTCTGTTTTCAGGCAAGCTTACATTGGCTGAAATGTCAGTTTTATTTGAACAAGGTTTTGTACCATTTGTTAAGAGTTTACCACTATGCTCTGTTGGACTAATCTTCTATGCAATAATATTTATTATTTCCCTTATTATCGGTAAAGATTGTGAAGATCCTTGTTGCGGACATTGCGGTGTTGAACCAGTGAAAGAAGAACCAAAGATTGAAACACCTGTAGTGACACCAGTAACGCCTGCTCCAGAAGTAAGAGAGGCTATAATTCCAGCTTTTCCTCAGATAGAAGAAGTTGTAAATGAAGCAAGTGAGACCAATATAGAAACAACTCCAGAAGTTAATGCAGAAGCAGTATCAGAAGTGACGGAAGAGGTTCACTCAGAGAAAGCGCCAGAAGCCATTCCAGAAAATACTCCAGATGTTGCCAAAGAATCTTAAGTAGAAATAAAATAAGATATCAATTTATTAAGAGAACGGGCCAAAGGGCTCGTTTTTACTATTGACAGAGTCATTTGACGTGATATAATGTTTAAAGTTAATTTTTTGTACAACCGCAACCTTAGTTGCTTAAAACTCATAAAATGGAAAAGTTTGTTTTGTATTGTCTGCTTGTGCTCTCAATTATTTTAATTGGATGTAGTATCGTTGTTACAGTAGCCTTCATTAACTCTGGAGATACTGTATATGCTTTCATCATTCCAGCAGCGTTACTCTCACTTGGAGTCTGGATATTTAGAGGTTTTCTTTCTGCAAGAAAATATCTCAAAAAAGTCAGTAATGTTTTGAAGGGTGTAGACCTCAGTATTCTGAAAATAAAACCACCTCAACTCATATCTGGCTATGATAGAAAAATAATGGAAAAAGAGCATAGTGAACATCTACAAACCGCGATGCTCTTATTGCTTAAGACTGAAGACAGACTTACTGCGAATCAGGAGAAGATGTGGGTGGCTGTCCAATGTGATGTCCCCTATAACGATCCACTTAAAATTCAACTTAAAAAGAAACACTTTACTTGTGATTTCGAAGATCTCTGCCTAAACTAGAAGAGATATATTTAACCCCTATCGCATTAAGATGGGGGTTGATTTTTTACAAAAAAATCTCTTTTCAGAGATTTTTTAGCCTTTGTGTCTATAATTAAGAGGACTTGCCCCTGTCTCACATCTATAATTTTCGCTATGCTCAAAATATAGTGTGGACTAGGTCATAGCTCGCCGACCACTTTTATATTTTAAATAATAAATTATTTCTAAATATAAAAGTGGTGAACCCGGCTCCGCTTTTCAAGTCCTCTCTCGGATCACAGTGGTAATAAAAAAACTGCTAACGCAGATTTTTTTAACCACTGTGTCCATAATTATCGTGGCCTTGGCACCACTCACATCAATATTCTGCTCCAAGAATTCGCAGAATATTGTGTGGTGGTCGCCACAACTCGGCGACCCTGCGTCGCCATAAGAATGGCCGACAAGGGTGCCCGCCTCCGTTTTTCAAGTCCTCTCTCGGACACAGCGATAAACAAAAAAGAGCTACTGCTCTTTTTTGTATCGCTGTGTCCGAGAGAGGACTTGAACCTCCACGAGCTTGCGCCCGCTACCACCTCAAGGTAGTGCGTCTACCAATTTCGCCACCCGGACATATATTTGCTTAATCACTATAACAAAATAGTTTCAAAAAGCAAGCAATATATATGGCTTTAGGGTTTGGATTTGTCCTCATATTTTGTTATGATGCATATATGGAACAACTACCACCTGAAGCTTTAAGGCACATCTTCCCAGAGCAAAGAAAGCAAATTTCTGAAATGTATGATAATGGAGATTTTGGCGCACATACACTAGCAGTCTATCGTATGCTTAATACACCAAAAATAAATGTAAAAGAAATGTTTGCTCACGGAGAAGAATATCTACCAAGGACTGACGACTTACCAAATACGGGTGTTGCCTCTTTTTTTCATATGATGAGTATGTTAATCCATATTTCTACTCCTCAGAAAGAATTGGCAATAAATGCTGAGGAATATAGTAATAGTGAATCACATTCACTCACTCACAATCCTCATGATATTAGACAGCGTTTTGTCTGGGAGAGGAGCGAAGAGTTATCCGACCCCTTCGTGGATTAAAACTTTATATTTTGGTGAATTTTACATGGTTTCATAAAATCAGCTCGGTCAATGTATCACGTATACACCTCTCTCGCCGATTTTACTCCAACCATGCAAACTTCATTCAAAATCTTAAGTTTTATATAGCCCAATTAAAAATCACATCTTATGATGTGATTTTTTTTGTCTTAGTCTGCGTGATGATATGGAGTTCCTTTTCGTATTTGAGTTGCTCGATAAACCTGTTCCATTGCCATGACGCGAGCTAAATCATGAGGAAATATCATGTCACTAAAAGATACTATTTGATTTGCCTTATCTCTCAGATCGTCAGTCACACCATAAGAGCCACCTACGATGACTACAACTCTTTTTCCGTCTTGCTCTGCTTTTTCAAGCAAGGTAGAAAATTGAGGTGAAGAAAGTTTCTTTCCACGTTCGTCCAGGAGTATTACGTAATCAGTAGGTTTGATAGTTTGAAGCATTGAAGAAGTTTCACTGTTTTGAATTTCTTCACGTGTTTTGCCTTTGCTCGTTACATTTTGTTTTTCTACTGTATTTGTATGAGAAATACGTTTCGCATAAGATTCCTCAAAATCAATTGCTTCATCGCTAGTTTTTCCTCCCCCAAATAGAAATAGGATTTTCATG
>JANYAX010000036.1 GCA_025361085.1 Candidatus Nomurabacteria bacterium
TACGTAAATGGCTTGAAAATTACTGGAACTATGTCAAACAAAGTCGGTTCAGCTACCATCTTCACTCCATCTACTGCTGATCAAGCTATCACACTTGGCTACTATGGTGGAGCTACTGGTGATGGTAAAGTCCTCGGTGATACGAATCTCCTAGCGAAAAATATTGGTTCTGGTGTTAGTATTTTCGGGGTCTCAGGCACACTTCTGAAGAATTTATACGCAGGTTCTGCTTCATCGGGCGATTATCCAAAGTCCGTGGGTGGAGTTGATGATTACAACAACGGCGGAGCGACTCCTGTCGATAGTTATACCAAGAGCTGGACGACTTGCGACGTCGGCAACAATTCTTGTGGCACTGGTGATAGTGTCAATGCTGACAAGAAAGATGACAGCACTGGTCTTATCTGGTCCAAATGGCTCGCCGCCGGTGCTCCCAAGACCTGGTTCTGGGCCAACAATGCCAAATATCCGAACGGTCTCTCCGGTGATGATGGTATCTGCGACACCCACAACGAAGTAGCTTGTAAGGTCGTCAAGCTTACCGACGTAGACCCCGGTGGCAAGACTGGTTGTGATGCCCTCGGTGGTGGGTGGCGTCTTCCTTATCAGAAAGAGTTAATGCTTGCCTATGTCGATGGATCATGGTCGAACCTTTCTAGTGCCGGTTACAACTATTGGTCCGCTACTACTGTTTCCTACTATACTCAGTACGCTTGGTTCACGGCCTTGTACAACGGCTTCACGAACTACAATAATAAGACTCTCGGGGCTAGTTATAAAGTCCGTTGTGTTCGCTAGGCAGGAGCCCCGCCCGAAGGGCGGGGCATGGATTTTGAGCCGATTTGGATCCTTTGGGTATTTGGTCTAATTTGTTCCCCTGTATTTAAGTATTCAAATATTCGTTCCCCGCATTTAAGTATTTGTTCTAATTTGAAAGATTATCGGAAGTCCGACTTCCGATATTCCAAATGACGACTTGCATAACATATTCGGATGTCCGACTTGACCGAGATTATCGGAAGTCCGACTTCCGATGACTTCCGATTTTACATTAAATTTATTATGTTAATTGAAAACACAGATAAAACAAAATTAGTTTTTAATCATGTTGATGAACTACATCAGTCTAATCGAAGTCCGAGAGAGAGAGAGAGAGAGAGAGAGAGAGAGAGAGAGAGAGAGAGAGAGAGAGACGAGTTCCGCTTTTTAAACACAATATTTTTTCATACGAGAATCTTTTAAAATGTTATTACCAATGTCGCGAGGGCAAAAGAATGACAATAAACGCAGCTAAATTTGAGCTCAATTTTGAAGTTGGGCTTTTGGAGTTGCAAAGAGAATTAATAGCACATACTTACAAACCAGGTCGCTCTATTTGTTTTGTCGTCTCAAAACCAAAACTCAGAGAAATTTTCGCGGCTGATTTTAGAGACAGGATAGTGCACCATGTCCTAGTCCACGCCCTTGAGCCCGTGTGGGATCCGAAATTTATTTATCAATCATACGCTTGTCGTCACAATAAAGGAGCACACAGGGCGATTGAAGATATGAAAAAATATATTCGAAAAGTAAATAACGACAAAGACAATCCGGCGTATTATTTACAGCTAGATATCCAAAGTTTTTTCGTTAGTTTGAAAAAAGATATTTTATTTGAGTTAATAGAGAGACAAGTCAAAAATCCTGAGATTCTATGGCTCGCAAGAACGATAATTTTCCATAACCCTGTAGATAACTATCATCGCAAGTCGCAGATGTCACTCTTTAACCAGATACCGCCACACAAATCGCTTTTCAAGGTAATTCCCGGGCAGGGGTTGCCGATAGGGAATCTGACGAGTCAATTTTTCGCAAATGTCTATCTGAATGAACTTGATCAGTTTGTAAAACATAAATTAAAAATAAAATATTATTTGCGATATGTAGATGACTTTGTCATTTTATCGAAAGATAAAGAGCAGTTGAAAGTTTGGCGAGATGAAATAAATAATTTTTTGTGGGAAAGATTGAAATTGAATTTGCACCCGAAAAAACAGGTATTGCAGAAAGTAGGGAATGGTATAAATTTCGTCGGGTTTGTAGTCAAGCCAGATTACACGCTTGCTCGCAGACGAGTAGTCCGAAATATGAAACAAAAACTCCGCTATTTCAATCAATTCCCCACATATTCGGAAGTCGGACTTCCGAATATGCTAGCAGTCGTGAATTCGTATTACGGGCAATTCAAGCATTCAAAATCTTTTGGCCTTCGTCGGAAATTATGGGTTAAAGATTTTGGTAAATTGCAGAACTATTTTGAGCCGGTCGATAAAAATTTTAGTTATTTCAAAATTAAAAAATTAATAGGATAAATACCTCCCCATCAGCCCACCTACCACGTCTTGCTCCACCAGAGAATTTAATAAAATTTAATAAGTAAATAAGTAGAGATATTCGGAAGTCCGACTTCCGAATATCTCTTAATCTCTTATTTTTGATTGAGTTTTCTAATGGGGCCAGATCTTATGAGCTTGACTGTGATCGCTCATAAGGAGAGCATAAAATCCATTGCGGTCCTACCCAGTTGTATTTCTATCAGACGACTATAGAACGAAATGATTTATACTTTGTTACGACAAAGATTAAGTTATGAATTTTCCAAGTGGTAGGACAACCTTTCTAGTGCCGGTAACAACTATTGGTCCGCTACTACTGTTTCCAACAATACTCAGAACGCTTGGATCACGAACTTGAACAACGGCAACACGAACAACAATAATAAGACTAACGGGGCTAGTTATAAAGTCCGTTGTGTTCGCTAGGCAATGGACTTTAGCTCGGGCTTTAAAAATATTATGGCTCAATATTTACATTTACCAATTTACATTAAGACTTATAAATTTATTAAACTTGTAGATATCATCGTTAGGCAATTTCGAAAAGAATATAAATACACTCTCGGCTCGGAGTTGCGACAAATAATGTGGCAAATATTGGATGAGATTATCATCGTGAATTCTTTGCCCGACAGTCAGAAAAAAGAGGGGATAGAAAGAATCAGTCAGCTTTTCGATAAGTTCAAAATTCGATTTCGTTTTGCTTATGAAGCGAGACTCATACCAGGTGCCAAGTTTTGCGGAGCACAAAAAGAGATGGAAGAAATCGGAAAGATGATCGGTGGTTGGCAAAAATGGGCGAAGTGATATAATTATAAATATTCGGAAGTCCGACTTCCGATAATCATAATTAAAATTTATATGGCTCTAAGAAAAACAAAATTAGTCCAAGGTGAGATCTATCATATTTATAATAGGGGTGTGGATAAAAGAGATATTTTTCAAGATGATAAAGATCGGTTTCGTTTTATACATAGTTTATTTGAATTTAATGACGAGAACCCCACCGCTAAATATTCGGAAGTCGGACTTCCGATATTAGAGAAAAAGAAAAGGAAAATTCTTGTAGAGATTCTGGCTTATTGTATGATGGATAATCATTTTCATATGTTGATAAGACAAAAAACCGAAAAGGGTATAACTGAATTCATGAGAAAACTTGGCACAGGGTATACAAATTATTTTAATAAAAAATACGAGCGAAGTGGAGCTCTTTTTCAAGGTAAATTCAAATCAGTTTGCGTCAACAAAGATGCTCATCTTTTATATTTACCAATATATATTCATCTAAATCCTCTCGATCTAAAATTCCACGAGTGGCGTGAGAAGAAAATTAAAAATTATAAAGACGCAATTGATTTTCTTGAGAATTACAGATGGAGTAGCTATCTTGATTATATTGGAGAGAAAAATTTCCCATCATTGATAAATAAAGATTTTTTGTTACATCAAATAGGGAATAAGGAAAAACAAAAGAAAGAAATAATCGAATGGATAAAATCTTTTGATAGGCTTAACATTGAAGATGTGATTTTAGATTAATAAAATTTTCGGAAGTCCGACTTCCGACAATTTTCCGAAGATTAAAGAATTGTTAAAAATGGGAATAATGATGTATAATATATGAACATGAAGAAGTTAAAACCAACGACAATAATATTTATTTTTTTCTTGCTTGGATACGTAACGACTACCAATTTTGCAATTGCTTCTATTTCAAACGGAACGATTGATGATACATACAAATACGCTTGGGGTGAAAATATTGGCTGGGTAAATTTTGGCACAATCAATGGTAATGTCGAAATAACAGATACAAAACTCTCTGGCTATGCACTCGGAGAAAATATCGGTTGGATAAATTTGGATAGTGTTGTAAATGATGGCGAGGGGAATTTATCTGGTCTTGCTTGGAGTGAAAATACTGGTTGGATAAAATTTGATCCAGAGAACGGAGGAGTTACTATTGGTTCTGATGGTTATTTTTCTGGTTCCGCTCTTTCGGAGAATGTCGGGTGGATTACTTTTGGTGGAGATTATAAAGTGAGAACCGATTGGCGACCCAAAAGTGCTAGGCCTCATGGCGGAAGTTCTGGGAGCAGTATTATGAATTTCTTTTCCGGTGTTCAAGAGGCAAACCCAGTAGTTACGATAGAAAATGGAATTAGCGATATTGTTGATAATATTTTAAATGCAATAAAAGATACGCCAAAAAAGATTGTTGATAATTTAATTCCAGATTTTTTGAAACCTAAACCATCTGTTGTGCCAGCAACAGAAGTACCCATAGAAGAATTGGTACCCAAAGAAGCAACTTTGGCATTTTTAGGTAAATGGAATTTGATGCCGACTGACGCTATTCGAGAATTTGTTCTCGCTCCACTTCCTGTTGATATTAGAAATTTAGCACAGAAATTCCCCGAGTTAGAAAAAACTTTTGAAGAAGTTGGTATCAATAAAATTACAGATGTTACAAAATTGCAAATGGTAAAGCTGGGGTTGCCTGGGCTGACCGAAAGGGTTAGTCTCCCTTCTTCCGATATAGGGGCAGGGCAATTTGCTTCTTTGCAAGGTCTTCCAGTTTCAAAATTATCTATGATGGCTAAAGAGAAACTACCTAGTGAGATTGTCTTTACCAAAACAGGCGGTGAATTGATCGACTTTAATATCGCTCTTTCTATCAACAATAAAGGCGAAGCACAACAAAAAATCAGCACGATATCAGGTAAGCCGTTACAGTTAGTTGTAAAACCCGATAGTCCAGTAAAAAGTGTAAAGGGTTATGTTGTTTTTAAATCAAGAGACAAGCAAACTGCTTCTATCGACTTTCCTGCCAATTCTTTGTTGGCATCGGCTTTTTTTGCCAATCCGATGTTTGCAAAAACCCAAGAACAACCTGTTCGGGTTGAAGAGAAGTTGGTTTTACAAGAATTCGAGTATACCGATCCAGATAAAGATGGAATATACACAGCTGAAATACAAGCCCCAGTAGTTGCTGGAGAATATGAGATTATTACCGTTTTAGAATTCAATGATTCCAAATTGGGCAGGAAAGAAATCAGATTAACAACGGTTGTTGACCCAGAGGGTTATGTTTATGAGAAAAATGGTGACAAAGAAACTCGTATCCCTGGTTCTGTTGTATCCATCTTTGAATTAAATCCACAGAGTAAACAATATGAACTTTGGGATGCCAAGAAGTACCAACAAGAAAATCTTCAGACAACAAATCAAAGTGGTACTTATTCTTTCTTGGTACCAGAGGGAATGTATTATCTAAAAGTAGAAACACCTGGTTATGTCAATTATGAGGGTAAACCATTTGAAGTTAAAGAGGGAAGTGGAGTTCATTCAAATATAGAATTACAAGCCAAATCAAGTTGGATAAAAACTTTTGATTGGAAAACTATTCTATTGGTCGTTGTTATTATTTTATTGCTCTACCATTTCTATCGTGATAAAATGAGAGATAGATTGTTGAGCAAAAAGTATTGAAGTTTATAAGTCAGTAAGTTTAAAGTTTAACAATAATAATTATGAATACAAATAAATCAAAAAATATTTTAATAATCACTATCTCGATTTTAATCATTGGAAATGTTTTCTTTTACTATAAATATTTAGTTACAAATAAAGAGCTCAATCAAGTAAAAGTAGTTCTACAAGGGCAGAAAACCAACGAGCAAATCGTAGCCTTTAATAAACTTTTTATTAGGGACGTTTTGAAATCAGACACAGAAGTTAGTTTTGAAAAAAGACTAGAATTAGAAAATGCAGTTCGTAGTTTGAAAGATAATGAAATTATAACTCAATGGCAGAAATTTACCGAGAGTAAAACAGAAGTTCAAGCTCAAATAGAAGTAAAAAATTTGTTAGAGATACTAGCAAACAAAATGAAAATATAATTTACGAATACAAAAAGCAGAGATAATCGGAAGTCCGACTTCCGCATATTTAAAATTTAAAATATTCGAGTAGGAATTAATAAGAGAGATAATTAAGTAATATTTATGGTCATAGATATAGAACTTACATTAAATAGATGGGGGTTTGGGAAAATATCAGAAAACAAATTATTTTTTTAGTATGTTGAGAAATTCTTTTTCTGTAGCTTCGTCAATTCTATCTGTCACAATGATCATCATTTCAGATGACAGTCCTAGATCTTTTTTAATATTTGTGAATAGATGTTCGAAAGGATATATCGATATCCAAACAGAATTTTTCAAACAAACAAAACCTGCCTTTTTGAGAAGGTAGCGAAGGGCTTCACGCTCACTTTTTCTTTCTTCTGGTAAATCAAGAATAACTATTCTCCAATTGCCATCCCAGTTGTTTGTGACAAGCGCAGTATCATCATCTATAGCATTGTTGTTAACTCGCTTCTTTCCTTCTTCTGAAAGTCTGAAATATGGCTGAGAATCTGACTTGAAACACTCTACAAGCCCGTCAGAGGCCATGTTTTTGATAGAGCGGGATATTGCATATTCAGACTTATTTTTGCCTGAATATGAGCCTTTAAGGGTACTTTCTACTTCTTTCTGAAGTATATCAAAAGAAACCGCCTTTTTTCTGGCTAATGTCTTAAATATTGCCTTTTGTATATTGGGCTTTTTCATACAATCACCATTATATCACCGTAGAATGTATTAGACAATACTTCCGCGGTCACGAAATACTTGTCAAAAAATTAAGGTAGGTATATAATAGAGATACGAAAATAAAATAGTCTCTGAAAAATGCCTTGGGAGGCTGTCGAGCCGAGCACGAGGAATTTTTCACCAGAAAAATATCCGTGTATTTTGAAGAGAGCTATTTTATTGAAGTATCGATTCTAAAAATTATAAATTATTATTTAAAATAAAAAATTGCGTCGCGCTAAAAGGACGATTGCGCGACATGATTTCGTAAAATCATATGTCAAAAATCATAGGTATAGATTTGGGTACAACAAATAGTGCGGTTGCGATCATCGAAGGTGGTCAACCAAAAATTATAGAAAATATAGAAGGTGCACGAACAACTCCTTCGGTTGTTACTATTGCAAAAAACGGTGACAGAATGGTTGGGCTTCTTGCAAAACGTCAAGCGGTTACCAACCCAGAAAATACAGTTTATGGAATTAAAAGATTTATCGGTCACTTGTATGATGATCCAGAAATTCAGAAAGATGAGAAAACTATTCCATACAAAATTCAAAAAGGTTCAACTGGTGGAGTTGAAGTTAAAATGGCAGACCAGTGGCTTCGTCCCGAAGAAATTTCGGCTAAAATTTTAGCAAAGATTAAAGCCGATGTCGAAGCAAAACTCGGAGAGAAAATTACTGAGGCCGTTATCACTGTCCCAGCATATTTCAATGACGCTCAAAGAAAAGCAACAAAAGACGCTGGAGTTATTGCTGGGCTCGATGTAAAAAGAATTATTAATGAACCAACGGCTGCTGCTCTTGCTTATGGTTTCAACACAAAGAAAAATGAAAAGATAGTCGTCTATGACTTTGGGGGTGGAACATTCGATGTCTCAGTTCTTGAAGTTGGGGATGATGTTATCGAAGTAAAATCTACCGATGGTGATTCACACATGGGTGGTGAAGATATTGATCAAAAGATTGTGAAGTGGATTGCCGATGAATACAAAAAAGAATCTGGTATCGATGTCACAAAAGACATGCTTGCGCTTCAGCGCTTGAAAGAAGCAGCTGAAAAGACAAAGCACGAACTTTCTACAACGATGGAATCAGAAATAAATATTCCATTCATTACTTCCGATGCGCAAGGTCCCAAACATTTACTTCTAAAAATGACACGAGCCACTCTAGAATCACTTGCTGAAGAATATGTAACTCGCTCAATCGAAATTACAAAGCGAGCACTTGAAGCTTCTCCATTTAAAATGGGAGAGATAAATGAAATTATTCTCGTCGGTGGGCAAACCAGAATGCCTATGATCGTTGAAGCAGTCAAGAAACTTTTTGGAAAAGAACCAAATCGTTCTATCAATCCAGACGAAGTTGTAGCTCTTGGTGCGGCTGTCCAAGCTGGAGTCTTGCAAGGTGATGTGCGTGATGTTCTACTTCTTGATGTTATTCCTCTTTCACTTGGAATTGAAACACTAGGTGGCGTTTCTACAAAATTAGTAGATCGCAACACAACAATCCCAAGCTCAAAATCACAAACATTCTCAACTGCCGCCGATAATCAAACTTCTGTTGAGATTCATATTACTCAAGGAGAAAGACCGATGGCAGGTGACAACAAATCACTTGGTAGATTTATTCTTGATGGTATTCCACCTGCACCAAGAGGTATGCCACAAATCGAAGTTACTTTCGATGTAGATGCTAATGGAATTCTGAACGTTAAGGCGAAAGACAAAGCCTCAGGCAAAGAACAATCAATTCGCATTGAAGCAAGTTCTGGCCTTACAGATGCCGATATCAAGAAGATGAAAGATGAAGCTGAAGTTCACGCCGAAGAAGATGCAAAGAAAAAAGAATTAGCTGATGAAAAGAATACTGCTGAGATGATGATCTTCACAGCTGAAAAATCATTAAAAGAATATGGTGATAAAATTCCTGCTGATGTTAAAAAAGGAGTTGAAGATAAAATTGCAGATGTCAGAAAAGCAAAAGATGGTAGTGATTTACAATCTATTAAAACTGCGCTTGAGAGTTTGTCTACAGAACTTTCTAAAGTTGGAGAAATAATGAATAAGGCAAATGCTGAAGCTGCTCAAAACCCAAATCCTACTCCAGAAACTCAAGGAGAAGAAATCAAAGATGCCGAAACTACTGAAAGTAGTACAGGTGCCGACAACGGAGGTGCAGAAGTAAAAGAAGAAGGAAGTAAATAAAGTATGGCTTCTTTCCGAATAGCTCTTCCCAGAGGGTACGAAAATTTTTTGCTAAAAATTTTCTCGGTTCTCGCTCCGTCGAGCTCCAAAGCCCCTCTGGTAAGACTATTCAGAAATACGCCTACAATACAACTATGTCAAAAGATTATTACAATACACTTGGTGTTGACAAGAGTGCTTCGAAGGAAGAAATCAAGAAAGCATTTCACAAGCAAGCTCATAAATATCACCCCGATAAAAATAAAGGTGATGATAGTAAATTCAAGGAAGTGAATGAAGCTTACCAGGTTCTTTCTGATGACCAGAAACGTGCAAGATATGACCAATTCGGTTCTACCGATGGCCCAATGGGTGGTGGTTATGGTGGAGGTCAGCAAGGTGGATTTGGTGGATTTGACTTTTCAGGTTTTCAGAATGGTCAAGGTTTCGATATGGGAGATCTCGGAGATATTTTCGGAGATTTCTTTGGTGGCGGAATGGGGCGAGGTACAAAAAATGTACGTCGTGGAAGAGATATCCAAACTGAAATTGATTTAACTTTCGAAGAATCAGTTTTTGGCGTTAATAAGAATATTTCAATCACTAAACAATCTACTTGCGATATTTGTAAAGGAACTGGTGGAAAAGTTGGTACGAAAATGAATACTTGTAAAACTTGTAATGGACAAGGGAAAGTGCGTGAAGTTCGTCGCTCGATACTTGGTTCATTTGAAACTACTAAAACTTGTGAGACTTGTTTAGGTTCAGGCAAAGTTTCATCAGAGAAATGTTCTAACTGTCATGGCATAGGTGTTCTAAGAAAGCAATCAGAAATAAATATCGGCGTTCCATCTGGAATAAATGATGGGGAGATGCTAAAGATGGCAGGTGCGGGTGAAGATATTCAAGGTGGTAAATCTGGTGATTTATATATAAAAGTAAGAGTTAAACCTCATGCAATTTATAAGCGAGATAGTCTTAATCTGACGATGGATTTGCCAATTAAACTTACCGATGCACTTCTTGGTATGGTTTATAATTTGAAAACATTGGAAGGGAACACGATCGAAGTTAAAATTCCTGAAGGTATAAATCATAATGAATTACTTAGAGTTAGAGGCAGAGGTGTGCCATCGAGCCGTGGACGCGGTGATATAATAATTCGTATTCAAGTCAAAATGCCGACAAAACTTTCACGAAGAGAAAAAGAATTAATTGAAAAATTAAAAGAAGAAGGCCTCTAATTCTCCAGATAGTGGCAAGGCCACTATCTGGAGGAGGGAAAACCTTTACTTATCGCTCATTTTTGCTATGATTGTTAATATTATTATTTATTACAGGTCGTAGACCTGATATATAAAGAGATGAATAAAAGTTCTAAGGCTGCAAAGAAGCTCTGGAAAATTGGTTCTAAAGATTTCAACACTCAATATTTTGATTACAATAAAGAGGGTGATTTAATTATTAAAGAAGGACACAATATTTATAATGTTCGTTATTTGGCAGAGAAATTCGGCACTTCACTAGAAATTCTCATGCCTTTTGTTATTGAGGAGAGATTAGAAGATTTTCTAGATCTTGCCGCGGCCATATCAAAGAAAGTAGAATTTAAAGGTAAATTCTTTTATAACTACCCGATGAAGGTCAATCAAAGCAAGGAGATAGTCATGTCTGTTGTTGGTGAAGGAGCACACCTTGAAACGTCATCATACAATGAACTTTGGATGGTTAAAAAAATGCTAGAACAAGAAAAGTTCAATCCGAACATTCGTATACTTTGTTCAGGTCCAAAAACTGATAGCTATATAAATCTTATCGATGAATTACAACATAAAGGTGTAAAAATTTTTCCTTTGATCGAAGGACCAAACGAATTAAAGTTTTTACAATATTCTAAATATGATGTCGGTATACGTCTCGATATCCCAGTGAAAGCAAGTTCTAGATGGAATAAACCAGTAGACAGATTTGGTTTCTCAGCAAAAGAAATTTTGGACATGGGATCGTTTAAGAATTTGAAAATTCTTCACTATCATGTTGGATCGCAAATTGAAAAACTTAATGATGTTTTGATTCCGATTAAATATGCGCTTGATGTTTACTTCAAACTCAAAGAAAAAAATCCATCGCTTGATACTCTTGATATCGGAGGAGGGATGCCGATACCTTACGAGAGAACAAAAGGTTATCCTGTCGAAAAGTTAATGGAAAGAATACTTAAATTAGTCAAAACAGAATCAGAAAAGCGCGGGCTTCCACATCCAAATTTGATTTGTGAATGGGGTAGATATATGGTTGCTCCAGCGCAAATTACAGTTTACAAAGTTATTGATACAAAAAGAATAAAACATAAAGCCAGTCCTGCCACAAAATGGTATGTTATTGATGGTAGTTTTATGAATGATCTTCCAGACACTTGGGCCATCGATCAAAAATGGGCAATTGCTCCTGTAAATAATAAAAGAGACGGTAATCTAAATGAAGTTTGGCTTGCTGGCTCCTCCTGTGATTCTGATGATATATATAAAGGATTGAAAGAAACTCTCACCTTACCAGTATTCGATATGAACGGTGAAAATGACGGTGCTGGACCAATGTATATTGTTGTGTTTGATACAGGTGCTTATCAGACATCTCTTGCTGCACAACATTGCATGCTATCATCACCGATGAAAATAGTGGTAGAAAATGGCCACATCGTCGTTGTAAAAAAACGTGAGTCAGCTGAAGATGTTGGTAAAACTTTCGGATGGTAATTAATTAGGTTCTAGTACCTAGTTTCTAGGAGTTAGAAAAAGGGGTAGCATTATGAAAAATTATGAGTAGGTGTGGGCGCGCCGGAGCCTCGAGTGTACTCACGAGAGGTGGAGAGGGATAAGCGAATAATTTTTCATAATGCTACCCCTTTTATTATAAAATCATTGTGATAAAATATATACATTATGAATACAAATTTAAACACTTTAGAATTTATTCTAAAAAATTATAAGAATTTCAATGCACGTGCGACGAAAGACGCAACTATTTCGTATTGGCGTCATATTGAAAAGGGTGGAAAAATGTTTTGGGCCATGGGTGGGGCGATGTCTTCTGCTCAGCTTGGAATAACACTTGCGCCTGCAATCCGAAGTGGTTTGATTTCGGGAATGTCTGTGACAGGAGCGAACCTCGAAGAATCACTCTTCCGTCTTGTTGCTCACAAGAGTTACAAAGATTTTCCTGATTATCGATATTTTACTAAAGAAGATGACACAAAAATTCTCGAAGACCGCATGCGTCGCGTGACAGATACAAGTATCCCAGAAGATGAAGCATTTCGTGTTGTCGAGAAACAAATTGTCCCTACTTGGAAGACAGCCACAGTAGATGGCACAAGAAAGTTTTGGCATGAATATTTCTACGAGCTTATTCAATCGATTGATAAAGAAAAGCACGAAGGAAGTGCCGATGAATGTTGGTTACTTGCAGCAGCCGAGAAAAATATTCCAATTGTAGTTCCTGGATATGAAGATTCAACTTTTGGAAATATTTTTGCTTCATATGTAAAGACTGGTGAATGCAGTGCAAATATTGCAAAATCCGGAGTTGAATACATGTGTGCTTGGTATGACCAATATCAGAAATTATCCGAAGGTCAGGGTGTCGGGTTCTTCCAAATTGGTGGTGGTATATCTGGGGATTTTCCAATCTGTGTAGTCCCTTCTATCAAATATGATCTGCAAAAAGATGTTAAACCATGGGCATATTTCTGCCAAATTTCTGATTCGACAACTTCATATGGTTCATATTCAGGGGCAACTCCAAATGAGAAAATTACTTGGGATAAACTTACAAAAGACACTCCAATGTTTGTCATCGAATCCGATGCAACTATCGTCGTTCCTCTAGTACTAAATGCACTTATGGAATGCCAAGCAAACCCAGCTGAAGCAAATAAATTAATAGAAAAGTACACAGCATAAATAATTTTTGAAATGGACAACAAAAAAATTATAGAAAAAAAAATATCAAATTTTAACCCAAATGAAAGTGGTGAACTTCATGAGGGAATTTTTGGTTTGCCATTTAGTGTAAATGAATCTAAATTAATTCTTGTACCGGTGCCATGGGAAGCAACAACTACTTATGGTGATGGAGCCTCATATGGTCCTAAATCAATATTAGAAGCCTCACAGCAAATAGATTTATATGATTCAATATATCCAGATGGTTGGAAGGAGGGAATTGCGATGCAAGATATTCCGATGAATATATTTAAAAAGAGTGAAGAAATTGGCGAAAAGACAAATGAATATGTAAGAAAATATAACGAAAGACAAATTGATAAAACATTACAAAATGAAATAAATAAAGCGGGTGAAGAATTAAATAAATATGTTAAACAAGTTACTTCCGATTTTTTAAATAAAGACAAGATTGTTGGAGTTATTGGAGGGGAACATAGTGTTCCACTTGGGTATATTGAAGCTTTGTCAGAAAAATATGAAGATTTTGGTATTTTGCACATTGACGCACATTCTGATCTCAGAGAAGCATATCAAGGTCTTACTTATTCTCATGCGTCTATATTTTATAATGTTTTAAAAATTAAAAATGTCTCTAGTCTTGTTCAGTTCGGTGTTCGAGATTTTTGTGAAGATGAATTCAATCTTATTCAAAAAAATGAAAAACGTATATTTCTTTTCACTGATTATGAAATAAAGAAAAAAATATTTAGAGGAACGACAATAAAAAAAGAATTTAATGAAATAATTAAAAAACTTCCCCAAAATGTATATGTCTCTTTTGATATCGATGGCCTTATTCCTTATCTAAGTCCTAATACTGGTACGCCTGTAGTGGGTGGTTTCACTATTGAAGAAGTTGTCTTTTTGATTGAAGAAGTTGTTAATTCTGGTAGAAAAATAATAGGCTTTGATTTGTGTGAGGTTTCCCCAGGAGAAAATATCAATAATAAATGGGATGGAAACGTTGGGGCAAGAGTTTTGTATAAGCTTTGTCAGCTTACATTAAAAAGCCAGAAGTAGAAATTATAAATCAACTCACTGTATCACACAGCAAGAACCAAATTTGTAAAAAAATATAAGGCGTACAAATAATGTACGCCTTTTATTTTAATAATTGTTGTCATTGAGAACCTTCATCAAACCGACAGGCACTCCAATGCATCCAAATATTCCCCACGCAACATAAATTGGGGTTATTGATTTTATCATAAAACCAAAAATTACCCCCAGAATTGTTGCACCAACGAAGAGTATTAAATATATTATTACTAATTCTTTTAATACTTTTTTCCAAACTTTTTCTCTTTTCATTGTTTCCTCCTTTTTGTTTGCTCTCTCATCCTTTTTACGAAGATAAAGAAGACTCATGGATCTTCTTGCTTTTTGTTTTGCTGTCAGTCTCATCTTTTGATTGTTTTTAAGATTAATTGAATTGTGTTTACCTCCGACAAAAGTTGGGGACAAAAATAATTTAACTAATAAATGAAAAGAATTTTCAAGGAACAATTAATTCTGTGTGAAGTATAGCACAATACATAATACATGTCAAGTATTTTGAGTAATATGAATTGACTTTATTAAATATATCAAGTAAAATATATTTAGTTTGATAAGTTTTATTATTATTAAATTAAAATATTTATGAGAATTGCAAGAAGTGAACAGATCGCGTTTTCAAGTATACTCTTTGATTCATTGTTTGGGCTAGTACTTTTTTTTAGTATTGATTCTATTCTTGATATAAAGAATCCGACCAGTTTGTTTTTCTATTTATTTAGTATTATTATTTTGGCTCATTGGTGGCTAATGTTTAAATCATGCGATGACGCTTATAATGAAGAAGTTACCAACTCCGCACTCGATTTAATCATCGGTGTTGTTCAATTGATATTTATTGAGTTTATAGTACTTGCATCACGCTCATCTGACTACATTTTGGCTACAAAATTTCTATTAGCGTTATTTATAATTGATTTGTTGTGGGCAGTAATTTGGCTTTATATAGGTAAATGGAGAACAGCAGATATTTCAAAAATTCATTTAATGGAAAAAGAATTAAAGTATAACATCTTAATTGATTCAATCGCTGTTGTTTTGTTCTTGCTGTTTATGTTTTTCTTTCAGTCGTTTATGCCAATATTTTTTGTTATTGGATTTGTAATAATCTATTTAATATACATAATTCTTTCTTTTAAATATAAAATTATTGATATAGATATATTCTAAAAAGTTAAAATGAATTATAAAAAAATTCTTAATCAAGTCAAAAAAAGGCCTCGTGTTCACGGTTATATCTCTCCCAATACTGAAACAAAATTGAGCCTAATTCATGGATTAGGGTTGTTTTCAAAGAGAGTTATAAATAAGAACGAAATAGTTGCTGTGTGGGGTGGATGTATTGCAACAAAAAACGAGATAGAAAAATTACCCAAAGATATTGGTTACGAATATGCACTTGAGATATATCCAGGGTATTATCTTGCTGAGGTGAAAGAGTCAGAATTAGATTCTTCTGACTTTGTAAATCATTCTTGCTCACCAAACTGTAAAATTGTAAATAAATTTACAATGATATCAAAACGAAAAATTAAAAAGGGGGAAGAACTAACGTCAGATTTTTCTAACCATAAAATGAACGGGCATAATTTCTTATGTAATTGTGGTGCCAAAAATTGTAAAAAAAAGACCTTTTTTAATTAAAAGAGTAGATATGCTATAATACATATATGTCATGGTTTTTTATTGCACTGATTGGTCCATTTCTATATGCTTTAACAAATTATATAGATAAAATTCTTTTAGAAAAATATTTTAAAGAAAGTGGTATTGGAACTATCTTGTTGTTTTCTTCGTTGATATCTATGTTTGCGCTACCTATTTTTCTGATTATAGATAATACAGTTTTAGATGTTAATATAATAAATATTCTCATTCTCGCATTAAAAGGGACATTGGGGGTGGGAGTATTGTGGTTTTATTTAATGGCCTTAAAAAATGAAGAGGCTTCAGTTGTTATTGTTTTTTATCAGCTTGTGCCAGTGTTTGGAGCAATATTAGGCTATTTTTTTCTTGGTGAAATACTAACAAAAATGCAAGTAATCTCTATGGCTATAATTATTTTAGGGACAATGATTATATCATTTGAAATAGATTCAGATAATCATTTTAGATTAAGAAAGAAAAACACTATTATCCCAATGATCGGAGCCTCTTTATTTTGGGCGACAGGAGGAGTTATTTTCAAATCTGTTGCGCTTAAAGAAAACTTATGGCGGTCATTATTTTGGGAACATGTAATGTTAGTGTTAGTTGGCATAATTATTTTTATTTTTGTAAGGTCATATCGCAATAGTTTTATTTTAGCGCTAAAAAATAATTCTAAAAATATTTTATCACTCAATATTATAAATGAATTTATATATATATCTGGAAATGTTGCTGTAGCTTATGCGTATTTACTTGCTCCAATTGGACTTGTATTACTCACAGAATCTTTTCAACCGATCTTTGTTTTAATTATTGGAGTGATTTTAACTGCTTTATTCCCTAAAATTATAACCGAAAAAATGCAAGCAAAACATCTTTGGCAGAAAGTTATTGCTATTAGTATAACGGCACTAGGTACATATCTTTTGCTTTTTTATAAATAATTTTATTTATTATGATTCCAGAATTTCCAAACTTTAAGAAGTTAGAATTATCTGATAAAGAAGAAATTGAAAAATTTGTATCTAATTTTCCACCTTATTCCGCTTTTAATTTTATTAATTTATTGATCTGGGATATAAAAAATACACGTAAAATATCAAAATTAAATGATAACCTGGTAATATTTTTTACTGATTATGAGACAGATGAACCGTTTTTGTCTTTTTTGGGAAATAATAAATGCAAAGATACTATTTTAAAACTTGTTAGTTTTGCTCAAAAGGAAAAGATATCTACTAAACTTAGATTTATTACAGAAGAAATTATTTCTCAAATAAAATCTGACAATTTAAATATTGAGGAAGATCGTGATAATTTTGATTATTTATTTTCTCCGTTTGAATTATCAAATTATACGGGAATTAAATTCAAAAAACATAGACATCTTGCCAAAAGATTTTTACAGGATTATCCAAATGCTATTTTTAAAATAGAAAATTTAAATAATGAAAAAAATAAAAATGATATTCATTCTGTATTGCGTAAATGGGAGAATGGTAAAAAATTAGAAAATAAATTTTGTAATTTAAGTTACGAGGAGAAAGCTATTGATAACCTATTAAAAAATATTAGTGACAAAAAATTGATTTTATCATATGTGCTTATAGATAACAAAATGATAGGATTCAGTATTGATGAAATATTACCAAATGAGGTCGTAATATCACACTTTGTTAAAGCCGATAACTCTTTTAGGGGAATATATGAATTTTTAAATAAAAAATTAGCCAGTTATTTATTTACTTTAGGCATTAAAACATGGAATTGGCAACAAGATTTAAATATTAAAAATTTAAGAGAGACAAAATTGGGATATAGACCTGTTTCTTTTTTAAAGAGATTTAGCGTGTCGTACAAGATTTAAGGAATATTGAAAAACAATATTTTATGATGTATAATAGAAAGTACAATTATATGAAAACCAAACAACATTTTTATAATCATATATTTTTTTACATAATATCTTTTTTCCTTTTAGTGACAATATTTAATTCTTTCTATCGTTTTATTATTAAAAATGATTATATCGTTTATTATGAAGATAAATGTGATCCTTACACGGAGTCATGTTTTATGTCTTGTGAAGCAGACAGTTGTATTTATTATAAAAAGATACAAAAATATGCTTTAAATGTTTATACTGAATGTGGTAATAATATCACAAATTGTTACCAAGCAAGTGTTTGTTTAAAAAATGATAAAAATTGTTCTATAACATATTGCAATTTAAATATAGATTCTAATTGTGAATTTATTAATAATAGTCGTATCCAAAATAATTAATTACTAGCATAAAGAATAAATAACATGATTTGCTATTCATTTACAGAGCCACTTTATTTAATTTTTTCACCAGATCTTCCAGCATTATTTTATTATTCGCATATAGTTACAGCTATAGTTGCTATTTTTGTTGGTTTTTTTGTTTTAAAAAGTGGTAAAAAACTTTTACTAAATCGATTATTATTCGCCATTTCAATCTGTTTTTTCTTTTGGGTGGTTTCAAATATTATCTTGTGGACAAATATTCATAGTAATATTATGTTGTTTGTTTGGTCACTTCTTAGAATACTCTCTTCCATGATGTCTATTTTGAGTATTTATTTTTTGTATGTTTTTTTAGAAAAAAAAGATATTTCCTTTTTTTTAAAAGGAATTTTTCTCGTTCTTATATTACCAGTTATAATACTTGCTCCGACATATATTAATTTGAGCGGATTTAATCTTGCAACTTGTGATGCTTTTATGTTTGAAGGGGGTCTATTCCAATTCTATCGCGTTGCTTTTGGGATATTAGCGATGTTATGGATTTTAATTTTATTAATAAGAAGATATCACAAAGCAGATGTTAATTTTAAGAAACAAATATTACTTGTGGGTGTGGGCATTGAATTATTTTTGTTATCTTTTTTTATTGTGACATTTTTAGCAGCTTATTTTACTAAAATCGGATTACTTCCTGATTCTAGATTAGAATATTATGGGTTATTCGGAATAATTATTTTTGTAATATATTTGAGTATTCTTACTGTTAAATTTGGAGCTTTTAATATTAAATTATTGGCAAGTCAAGCATTAGTTTGGGGACTTGTGATATTAATTGGGGCACAATTCTTTTTTATAAAAATCACAGCTAATTTTGTCTTGAATGGAATAGCTTTTATTGGGATATTGATTGCTGGTCCATTTCTTATAAAATCTGTAAAAAAAGAGGTTAATCAGCGAGAATTATTGGAATCATTGACGTTGAAACTCGAACAGTCAAATTCAAATTTTGCTGAAGCTAATGAAAAATTGAAAGGGTTGGATAAATTGAAAACAGAATTCGTTTCGCTCGCTTCTCATCAGTTGCGCAGTCCACTTACTGCTATTAAGGGTTACATTTCTATGTTGATCGAGGGAGATTATGGAGAAATTAATCCTAAAGCAAAAGAAATCGTTGATAGGGTTGCAGAATCAAGTAACAATCTAACACTCGTTGTTGAAGACCTGCTTAATGTTTCCAAAATTGAATCTGGTGGAATGAAATATGACATGGTTAAATTTGATTTTAGCGAACTTGTAAATAATACGGCAAAAGATTTGTCTATTACCGCTGAAAAGAAAGGGCTAAAACTTACTCATAAAATCGATATGAGCCATCAATACTTTGTGGATGGTGATAAAGAGAAACTAAGACAAGTTTTGATCAATTTGATTGACAATTCGATGAAGTATACTGAAAAAGGTAAGATCGAATTAGATTTGGATAATCAAGATGGCAAAATCACTTTGTCTGTCAAAGATACAGGGGCAGGGGTTGACCCTGAGGTCGAAGATACAATTTTTGAGAAATTCTCAAGAGGTGAAGGTGCGAAGTTGAACGCTTCTGGGTCTGGACTTGGGCTTTACTTAGTTAAAGAAATAGTTGAAGCTCACCACGGGCGAGTCTGGGTGGAATCTCTTGGTGTGGGTAAGGGCTCAACATTCTTTGTGGAATTGAACGAAGTAAAATAATTGTAAATAAAAAAGCTGAGCTAGGTCTTGCCTAGCTCAGCTTTTTATTTATCTTATAGTTTAGATATTTTTGATCCTGACTCTGTGTCTTTCACTTCGTAACCGAGATTATTTATTTTGTTTCTTATTTCGTCACTTTTTGCCCAATCTTTTTTCTCTCTAGCTTTTTCTCTTTCTTCGGCTAGTTTGTTTATTTCATCGGGGATTATTTCTTTTTGAATTTTATCTAATCCAAAACCTAAAACTTTATCAAAATTTAAAATTGTTGCGCGTTTATCTTTGATCGATATATTTGTATTTTTTAATAATTCCCAGACAAGGGCAAGGGCTTGAGGGCTGTCTAGATTATTATCTAAATACTCAATAAATCGTGCCTTATACTCCATATTGACGACTCCAACATCCTCTCCAAGGGCTAAAAAGGCTTCTCTGAGACGCATAAGTGCGGTCTGGGCTCCTATTACTGACGTTATTGTAAAGTTCGTCCTCGTCGAATAATTCGAAGTATATAACCACAATCGAAAAGCAATAGGATCGATACCTTTCTTTATAATATCTTCTAGTGTGTAGAAATTACCAGCAGATTTCGCCATTTTGATTCCATCTACTAGAAGATGCTCATTGTGCATAAAATATTTTGCAAAATTTTTTCCAGTAGCACATTCAGACTGAGCTATTTCGTTCTCGTGATGAGGAAAAATATTATCAACACCGCCAGTATGAATATCGAAGCTTTCGCCAAGATTTTTCATACTCATAGCCGAGCATTCGATATGCCAACCGGGGCGCCCTTTACCAAGAGCCGTTTCCCAAAATACGTTTCCATCTTCAGGAACCCATGCTTTCCATAATGCGAAATCTTCGGTATTATCTTTTTCGTATTCATCTCTCTTCATTCTTCCATCTGCGTTTTCTTTTAAATCTGAAAGTTTAAAATGTGAAAGTTTGCCGTATTCTTTGTCTTTATAAATATCAAAATATACAGAACCATCTTCTGATTTATAGGCATAACCTTTATCTATCAAAGTTTGTATAATAACAACCATTTCGTTTATATAATCGGTTGCTTTAGTGTAAATATCGGCTGGCAATATATTCAGTAAATCTCGGTCTTTGAAAAATTCATCTGTGTAAAATTCAGTGAGTTCTTCTAAACTTTTATTTTGAGATTTGACTTCTCGAATGATTTTATCTTCAACATCAGTTATATTCATGATGTGTTTTACGTTGTATTTTTTATATTGAAGATATCTTTTCAATAAATCAGCAAAAATATACGCACGCCAGTTTCCGATATGAAGGTGATTGTAAACAGTTGGGCCACAAGTATAAAGACCAACTTCGCCCTCATTAATTGGTTCAAAAATTTCTTTTTCTCGTGATAATGTATTAAATATTTGTAAAGACATATAAAATTATTATGACAATAATAGTAACTACCGCCCAAATCGTCAATGATTTTAATCGCTTATTATTTTTGATAATTTGTTCTCGAAGATTTTTGATTTTTGCGTCATGAGCGATTATTTGTTTATGAGAATTTACGTATAAACTTTTCAATAAATGAGCGAATAGCAATTTGTTGTCGCTGATACTTGCGTTGTTTTCATCCATAGTCCCAAGTTCCATTTCTTTCAAAAATGCACTTAAAGCTTGAATCGGTTCATTGTGAATACTGAAAATATATTTATCACTTGCGATAAATATCAATTTATTATCAACGTTTTCGCTTTCTGCCACCTGCGGGAAGGAAAGAAATGCATAAATATAATCATTATATAATCTGATAACATCGTCGTTCTTATTGGCTGACATCTCTTCTTTTATAATTGAAGGAATATTGTATTCTTCTAAAACGTAAGAAATCTCTGCATCTTTTGGAGCTTCCAGATCTATCCAAGCCAATTCTTTGTGACTATATTTTGATATCATAATGCCCATTATACCTTTACGCTTGCATTTTCGCCAGCTTTTGTGTATTATAGGTCTTATCCAGATATATGCAGTATTTCAATGATTTCTGGATATTTTAATATTATGCCTAAAGCAACAACTACAACAAAAAAGACCAAAACAACAATTCCTGAAAGTAAGGAATTTGCCGTTATATTTACTGGTGGCAAGCAATACAAAGTTGCAGTTGGGGATGTTTTGAAAGTAGAAAAAATAGAAGGGGATTTCAAGATTGGAGATAAGGTTGTGTTTGATAAAGTCCTTCTTGTAGATGATGGTACAAATACAACAATCGGAACTCCATATATCGCAAATGCAAAAGTAGAATCACTATTTCAAAAAGTAGGGAAAGGTAAAACAGTTAAAGTGGTCAAATATAAACAAAAGAGCCGATACCTCAAACAAAACGGCCACCGCCAACCATTCCTCGAAGTCAAAATCTCATCAATCAAATAAAAAAATCCGTTATAAACGGATTTTTTTATGCGCGGTTTTTGAGGGCGTTTTTGATTGTTTCGGAATCGGAGTATTCGAGTTCGGTGCCGGTTGAAAGCCCACGGCCAAGAGAGACTATTTTGAAACCGTACTTTTCTTCCAGTGGTGACATTTTCTCACGCAAATACATATCGGTGTGTTCACCTTGAGGGTTTAAAGAAAGAGCGATAATTACTTCTTTCAAACCATCGTGCTTTGCGCGAGTTTCGATAGAATTCAATAACTCTTTTAATCTTAAAAATGTTGGGGTATCTTTTGTGACTATTGGTGCAAGCCCTCCGAGAATAAAATACATTCCAGAATAATTTTTACTTCTTTTTATATTTTCATAATCTGCGTCTTTTTCAATAATCAGAAGGGAAGTTCGGTCAGTTTTTTTATCACTACAAGTCGCACAAAGCTCATCACGTTCATCTTCAAAAAACAAAAAACACGATGGGCATTGGTGAATCAGATTTTTGAGCGAAAGCACACTATCGCCGAGTTCTTTTACATAATTTGGATTTTTATGAAGAAGAAAATATACAAAACGCTTCGATTGACGTTCGCCAATTCCGGGAAATTCTTTAAAATATTGCGCTAATTTGTCGATTGGACTCATATATTATGTCTATGCTTCATCAAAATATTCTTTTTTTCGGGTCCTCGGACGAGGGGGACGGGAGCCGGTGCCAGACCAGCTCAAAAAAGAACATTTTGATTTCGCTCATTTAATTAACATTAAAACCCTCCTATATCATCCGACGAAGATGCACCGAAACTTGCTCCAGTTTTATCTATCGACATGAATGTCGTAGATTTCTCATCGAAGTATAGGTCAACTTTACCGACAGGACCATTTCTGTGTTTTTCAATCAAAATTTCGGCAATGTTTGTTTTCTCACTTTCATCTTTACCTTTATCTTCACGGTGAATAAACATCACGATGTCGGCGTCCTGCTCGATGGAACCTGAATCACGAAGGTCAGATAGTCTTGGGCGTCCACCACGAGATTCAACCGCACGAGAAAGCTGTGACAAGGCAACGACTGGTACGTCGAACTCTTTTGCGAGAGCTTTCAATGATCTAGAAATTTCTGTTACCTGGTTGACCATATTGTCATAATTTTTCGAAGTAGACATAAGTTGTAGGTAATCGACAATGATTAAACCAATTCCATGCTCAGCACGAATGCGACGACAAACTGAACGCATGCGAACAATATTGTTTCCAGCTAAATCGTCTACGAAGATTGGTGCTTTTGAAAGACTATCGAGCGAATCTCTGATTTTAGCGAATTCTCCTTCGGATGAGAGATTGCCAGTACGAAGATTCCAAGCATTTACTTTCGATTGTGCGGCCAAGAGTCTGTCGACGAGTTGCTGTGTACTCATTTCGAGTGAGAATATTACAGTCGGAGTTCCGTGATTGAGCGCAGCCTGGCGGGCAATATCTAGAGCAAGAGTAGTTTTACCCATAGAAGGTCGAGCAGCGAGGATGACAAGGTCTGATTTTTGAAGTCCAGATAAATATTGATCGAGATCGTGAAAACCGGTCGGAACACCACGAAGTTCACCCTTGTTCTCGTGTAATTTTGCCAGTCTATCCCAAGCTTCGGGCAAACTATCTTTTAATGATTGGAATGCATGACCGCTAGTGCCTGTATTTATACCCATCATCTTTTTCTCGGCTTGATCGAGAATATCGAAAACATCTTCGACTTCTTCACGAAAACCAAGTTCCGAAATATGATCTCCGGCCTCGATTATTTTTCTTAAAATATGTTTTTTGTTTACGAGATCACCGTAGTATTTAATATTTGTCGAAGCAGGAACCGAATTCGTCAATTCACTCAAGTAACTACTTCCACCGATTTGATCAAGTAAACCTTTTTCTTCGAGCTTGTGTGATACCGAAAGAATATCGATCGGGTCACCCTTACTCGAAAGCTCTATCATTATTTTATAGATTTGTGCGTGTTTTGATGCGTAAAAAGAATCACCATTGATAACATCATTAATTTCATGAATAGCACCCGGGCGAAGCATTATAGAGCCCAAAATAGCTTTTTCTGCCTCGATGCTTTGCGGTGGAATTCTAAGATTTGTTTTTTTATCTGCCATATGGTGTCATTGTATCAGCTATAATCGAAGTCTCAAAATCGGTATTATGGATAAATGCGGGGATAAAATGTGCAAAACTAATCAATATTTGTTATTATATAGAATATGGCTAAAAAATTATTATCGGGAATACAACCATCTGGGACTATACATATAGGTAACTATTTCGGAGCTATGAAGCAGTTTGTGGATTTGCAAGATAGTTATGATTCATACGTTTTTATCGCCGATTTACATGCAATCACGACAATACAAAACAGAGAAGAATTATCAAACAATATTCTAAACGTCGCTCTCGATTATTTAGGATGCGGGCTTGATCCCAAAAAAGTTTGTTTATTCAAACAGTCCGATTTGATGGAAGTCACAGAACTCGCATGGTATTTTAATTGCATTACAACCATGCCATATCTCGAGAGAGCCACAGCGTATAAAGATGCATATCAGAAAGCAAAAGAAGTGAATGTTGGCCTTTTCGATTATCCGATTTTAATGGCAGCAGATATTTTGATCCAAGATGCAGACGTTGTTCCTGTAGGTGCTGACCAGAAACAACACGTAGAATACGCACGTGACACAGCGCAGAAGTTCAACAATATTTATGGTGAGACATTTAAATTACCAGAGCCACTCATTTTAAAGAATATGGCAATTATTCCTGGTGTTGACGGCAGAAAGATGAGTAAGAGTTATAAAAATACGATCCCACTTTTCGGCACCGATGAAGAAATTAAAAAAGCAGTTATGAAAATTGTAACCGATTCAAAGACTCCAGAAGAATCGAAAGACCCAGACACTTGCAATATTTTCGCATTACATAAACTCTTTTTGGATGTAGAAGAATTAAAATATCTAAGAGAAAGATATGTGAAAGGAGGTTTGAGTTACAAAGAATCAAAAGAAATGTTGCTTGATGAAATATTAAAACTCATAAAGCCAATGAGAGAACGAAGAGAAATGTATGCTAAAGATATTGACTCAGTAAAAGAGATTCTTGCAAACGGTGCGAAAAAGGCTAAAATTATAGTGGCCGAGAAAATGAATATTATTCGCGATAGAGTTGGAGTAAAAATATAATTTTATGAAATATGTATTTGCTGTAATTGTAGTTACCTTGAATCTCATAAATGTTCCGCTCAACATGCTTTATATGAAAGTGCAGAAATGGTATTTACCAATGTGGAAGAAAGACAAAATAGTATATTTTGCTTTCGCTCCTTTTTATTGGGTATTGGTGGTATTAACTTTTATATTTGGATATCCATGTGAACTATTGGCAAAATTCGTACATTAGTGGTATTATATAAATAACCGATAATCCAGCTGACACTGGGGAGGTGAGAGAAGAAAACCATTACAAAATGGCCAGTAGAACTCTCCGTTGACCGCGAAAAGGTAAAAATGAAGTCGAGAAAGTAGGGTGGCACCGCGAACTAAAAATCGCCCCTGCAAATTTATCAATTAGATAAGTTTGAAGAGGCGATTTTTTGTTACGATGATGATATAATTGTTGAACAATTGATAGCAACTTCGACTAAAATATATGAAAGGAAGAATATATATAAAAGAATTAAATAAGTGGATGGGCAAAGAAGTAATGATTGCTGGCTGGGTTGATGTCCGTCGCGATCAAGGGAAAATGATTTTCTTGGATTTTCGTGATATGACCGGAAAGGTGCAAGGTGTTATTTTACCCAATTACACCGAGACTCTTGAAGTTGGAAAAACTTTGCGTAATGAATTTGTCGTAAAAGTAAAAGGAAAAGTAAATGAACGCCCAGAGCGCAACAAAAAAGCCGATACATTAAATGGTGAACTCGAACTTGAAATACTTGAGATTGAGGTGCTTGCTGAAGCGGCTACTTTGCCTTTCGATATGTCACTTACTGGCTACAATCTCGAACTCACAACAGAGCTCGATAATAGAGCTTTAGTTATGAGACAACCCAAAGTTCAAGCAATCTTCAAAGTTACTGAAACTATCATAGATTCGTTCCGCGAATTTATGAAAAATAATTCTTTCTTTGAATTCCAAGCTCCAAGTATCACTCCAGCGACAGCCGAAGGTGGAGCCGAAGTTTTTCAAGTAGATTATTTTGGTAAAAAAGCATATTTGTCGCAATCGCCACAACTTTACAAACAGATTGTAATGTCGGCATTCGAAAGATGTTTCTCTGTGAACAAAGTTTTTCGCGCTGAACCATCTTCAACCACTCGTCACTTGACTGAAGTTGTTTGTTTGGATGCTGAAATGGGCTTTATCGATTCGTGGCGCGATGTTCGCGATATGGCCGAAGAAACTTTCCGATATATACTTAAACAAGTTGAAACAAAAAATGCCGAGCATCTTAAAATGCTCGGGGCTGATTTACCTGTAATGATCGACAAAACCCCGACTTATTCTTTACGTGAAGTTCAGCAAAAAATATTTGAAGTCTACGGCAGAGACGTTCGTGGTGAGAAAGATACGAATCCGCAAGATGAACGTGAGATTTGCGAAATAGTCAAAAAGGAAACTGGTTCGGACTTCGTGTTTATCTATGGTTACCCAACTCGCAAGAAGCCTTTCTATGTTTACCCAAATCCAGAAGAACCAGAATTCAACGAAGGAATGGACTTGATTTGTCGTGGAGTTGAATGGCTCTCGGGCGGGCGAAGAATAAACAAATACGACCAGCTCGAAGAGCATGTGAAAATTTGGGGCATGGATCCAAATAAGATCAAAATGTTTTTGGAAGCATTCAAATACGGAGTTCCACCAGAAGGCGGGTTCTCATTTGGTGCTGAACGCATAACCATGCAACTTCTCAACCTAAAAAACATCCGCGAAGCTTGCATGTTCCCACGCGACATGAACAGAATTGACGAACGTTTAAGTGAAGAAGGGTATTAAAACACAAATTTTATTAAAGAATTCCCAAATCCCCCAGATAGTGGCAAGGCCACTATCTGGGGGATTGACTTTATGGGTTTTGAGATGTAGAGTGAAAGAAAAATTCAAACATTAATTAAATTAACAACAAAATGTATCCTGCGCAGCCGCAAAAGAACTGGAGGCTGATGGATATATAATTTCAAATATTCCGAGGAACAACGATGGGATTAAAAATAGAATCTCATGGGTGTAATAATGATGGACCGTCGCAATCAGCGACGGTTTTCATTTGAAAAAGTAACTCTCACGAAAATGTTTTGTGTATCAGACACCTAGCAAGGGGTGCCTTTTCTACCTTTCAGTGGCCTTTTTTATATTAAATTTGCGTGTTATAATTGAAAGGTAATGAAAAAAGAAATCATACGGTCACTTGTAAATAACTTTGAATCTTGTGCTAAAAAAACCGAAGAAGGAATAGAATTTTGGCTTGCTCGTGATTTACAACAACTTTTAGGATATGACAAGTGGGATAATTTTTTAAATGTTATCTCAAAAGCAAAAATATCTTGTGAAAATAGCGGTAATAATGTTTCTGATCATTTTGCCGACGTCGGGAAAACGATCCAAATGCCTAAAGGTGCCCAAAAAGAAGTGCCAGATTTAATGCTCACTCGTTATGCTTGTTATTTAATTGCCCAAAATGGTGATCCTCGAAAAGAAGAGATATCTTTTGCCCAAAATTATTTTGCAGTTCAAACAAGAAAATTTGAAATCATTGAAAAAAGAATTCAAGAATTTGAAAGAATAAAAGCTCGTCATAAACTTACAGAGACCGAGAAAGAATTATCAAGCGTTATTTTTCAGCAAACACACAGCGACAAAAATTTTGCCCTTATTCGGAGTAAAGGAGATAAAGCTTTATTTGGGTATGGAACAAGTGAAATGAAAACAAGATTGGGTATTCCACAAAGTAGAGCGCTTTCAGATTTTCAACCAACAATTCTCTTAAAAGCAAAAGATTTTGCAACAGAAATTACGATTTTTAATACAAAAGCAAAAGGGCTAAGGACTGAACAATTAATTTCAGATGAGCATATAACTAACAATCGAAGTGTGCGTAAAACACTTATTGAGCGTGGCATCCGTCCAGAAAGTTTACCAGTTGAAGAAGATATTAAAAAAGTAGAAAGAAAGCTGTCGTCAGATGCTAAGAAAAATTTTAAAAAGCCAATAAAACTTAAAAAATAATTAAGATGTAAAGTAGAAGAATATTAATTAATAAATTTAAAAAAATTATGGATGATTGTATTTTTTGTAAAATTGCAAAAGGGGAGATACTAAGTGAAAAAGTTTACGAAGATGATGGTTTCTCTGCTTTTTTGGACATGAATCCTGTAGCTAAAGGCCACACTCTTCTAATACCCAAAAAACACGTAAGGTGGATGAAAGATTCTCCTGATGAACTAATCAGTAATATTTTTATCCTCGCTAAAAATCTTATGATAAAAATCCAAGAAAAATTACAATGTGACTATGTCCAACTTTCCGTAGTTGGGGAAGAAATAGGCCATTTTCATATACATTTAGTTCCTACATTTTTTAACCAAAAATTAGCAAAGTGGGATAAAACTAATTATGAATCAAAAGATGAAATGAAAAATTATGCCCAAAAAATACGAGAATAATTATGTCTGAAATTGCTTCACAATATCAAATTAAACAGGGAACTTTCGAGGGGCCACTAGAGCTCCTACTTTCGCTTATTGAACAAAGAAAGCTTTTTGTAAATGAGATATCGCTTGCCGAAGTTACAAATGATTATATCGCATATATTAAATCATTATCCGACGTTCCTAGCGACAAGCATATCGCGAATGTTTCGTATTTTATTTTGATCGCGGCAACTCTTATACTTATCAAATCAAAATCATTACTGCCCAATCTGGCGCTTACTGACGATGAGACCGAGAAAATTTCTGATCTCGAGAATAGATTGAGGTTATACAAGGTTATAAAAAATGCGAGCGTTGAAATAAAAAATAATTTTGGAACGAAAATAATTTTCATGCCTAGTGAACGTATCTGGAGCGAGCCATTATTCTCACCAGATTCTACAATCACAATAAGTAGCATGAGCGATAGCATCAAAGATGTTCTTAATCATGTTCCCAAAAAGGTTGAGAAGCTTCCTGAAATTGAAGTTAAGAAAATTATTAACATCGATGAAATAATAAATAGTCTGACCGACCGTATTCAAAATGCCATGAATTTATCATTCAAAGCATTCACACAAAGTCAAGGTGCCGAAAATGTCGAGGAAGCAAAAGTCCATGTTATCGTTTCATTCCTTGCTATGTTAGAATTGGTTAGAGAAGGAATAATAGACGTTATGCAGAATTCTTCTTTTGGAGATATAGAAATTAACAAACAACAAGTTCCCATAGGTCTGACCTATGGGCAGAATTAAAAGAATAAGTCCATAGGTCAGACCTATGGGAAAACAACCATGTCCATTGAACTTGAGGCAAAAATAGAAGGATTACTTTTTTATAAAGGAGAAGATGTTGAAGTCAAGAAGTTGGCCGAACTTTTAAAAGTTTCAGTCGAAGAAATGGAAGAAGCATTGAAAAAACTTGAGCAATCTTTGACTGGGCGTGGACTTGTGCTTGTTCGCAAAGATGATTCTGTAGTACTTGGTATAACCAGTGAATTAAGTTCTTTGATCGAATCCATTCGCAAAGATGAAATAACAAAAGAACTCACAAAATCATCTCTTGAAACGCTGTCTATCATTTTATACAAGAATGGAGTATCCCGAAGTGAAATAGATTATATCCGCGGAGTGAATTCTAGTTTCATCCTTCGCAATTTACTCGTTCGCGGACTTATAGAAAAAATTACCGATCCAAAAGATAGTAGACGTTTCCTCTATAGACCAACATTCGATACTTTATCATTTATGGGAATTACTTCGATAAAAGAATTACCAAACTACGATGAAGTTTTAGCTCAATTACAAGAAGTTATAAAACAAGAAGAAAATCATGATCAACTCTCTTAAAATATTTTTACCGGCTGTTATAAGTTTTATTATTGGGATATTGTTGACCCCCATTGCTACGCATTATTTTTTCAAATATAAAATGTGGCGCAGATGCTCTAGAAACGAGAATATTCCAGTCGAGAAATTAAGCGGTTTTGCTAAAATTCATGACGACAAAGCAGAAATATCTACTCCTCGCACTGGTGGTATAATTATTTGGGCTTCTGTGATTCTAACGCTTGCGGTTGTGTGGATTTTCGACTTTGTCTTTGATGGCGTCATCAGTACCAAATTATATTTTATTACTCGAAACCAGACACTTCTTCCATTCTTCACTCTCATTGTTGCTTCACTTATAGGTCTTGGTGATGACTTTTTACAAATTTTTGGTCGTGGTAAGTGGACAACCGACCCAATAATTTTGCGATATATAAAAATAGGAATTATTTTATTGTTAGGTCTTGTCATCGGTTTGTGGTTTTATTTTAAACTCGGTGTTACTGAATTATATATTCCATGGTATGGATTTATCAATCTCGGTTTTTTATTTATCCCCTTTTTTATTCTGGTCATGCTTTCTCTTTGGTCAACGAGTGTAATCGATGGTGTAGATGGCCTTTCTGGTGGAGTTCTCGCTTCGATATTCATGGCTTATACTATTATCGCTTTCTTTAATAATCAGGCCGATCTAGCAACATTTTGTGCGGTGATTACTGGTGGAATACTTGCTTTTTTGTGGTTCAATATTCCTCCTGCACGATTTTATATGGGAGAAACAGGCATGATTGGGCTTACCGTCACGCTGTCGGTTATCGCATTTATGACCGATACAGTTTTACTTTTGCCGATAATTGCATTTCCGCTATTTATTACTGCACTTTCTGATGTAATTCAAATTGCCTCACGAAAGCTTCGCCATGGTAAAAAAGTTTTCTTATTTGCCCCACTCCATCATCACTTTGAAGCTATTGGTTGGTCAAAACCAAAAATTACTATGCGCTACTGGATCGTAGGGATCATGACATCAATCATCGGAGTTATAATTTCGCTTATTAGTTAAAACGAAAAGGTTAATGAAGCAAAATAAAATTGATAAAGTATTTTTTGGTATTGTAATCGCTCTTGTTGTTATAGGGTTGATCGCTTTTACTTCTGCATCACTTGGGATATTGGCTAAAAGCGAAACAAAATTTTACAGTGTGATATTCAGCCAGTACGTATTTGGATTTTTGGGTGGGTTAATCGCTCTTGTCATTGGGCTTAAAATCCCTTACAAACTATTGAGAAAGCATTCACTTGTTCTATTTATTCTTTCAATAATATTAACTGGACTAGTCTTGGTTCCAGGTATTGGGCAGACGCACGGTGGCGCGCGCAGATGGGTAGAGATTTTTGGTTATTCATTCCAACCAGTTGAATTTCTAAAAATTGGATTTATTATTTATTTTGCGGCGTGGCTATCATGGGCAAAAGGAAAAGTTCGCGATCCTATTTTCAGTGTTTTACCTCTTGTGGTTATGCTCGGAGTTATCGCGGGGGTATTACTCAAACAGCCTGACACAAAAAGTATCATACTTATAACTATCACTGCTGCTGTTATGCTATTTGTCTCTGGAGCTCCGATCAAATATATTCTAGGAATTGTCGGGCTATCAATCATTGCGCTTGTGATACTTGTATCATTCAAACCTTATTTGAGAGAAAGAGTAAATACATTTCTAAATCCTGGCGAAAATAGTAGAACTTCATCATATCAACTTCAGCAATCACTCATTGCTGTTGGATCAGGTGGAATAATGGGGCGAGGACTAGGCCAGAGTATTCAAAAGTTTAATTATTTACCTGAGCCACAAGGGGACTCGATCTTTGCTGTTTATGGCGAAGAAATGGGATTTGTAGGAACAGCAGTTTTGATTTGTCTTTATCTTGCCTTTGTTCTGCGCGGTTATCGAATCGCGATTCGCAATGCACCAGATTCATTTGCAAAATTGCTCGTAATCGGGATAGTGACCATCATCACAGCTCAATCATTTATGAATATCGCCTCAATAATCGGGGTCTTTCCTCTGACGGGAGTGCCTCTTGTATTCATTTCTCAAGGAGGAACAGCATTACTTCTTTCGCTTGGTATGGTTGGGATAGTCTTAAACATTTCACGATTCCAGGTTAAAGCTATAGTGGAAAGATAATCAAAAATACGATATAATTTGGGTATATGAAAATATTACTTACAGGAGGTGGAACAGGGGGGCATTTTTATCCGCTTATTGCTATTGCTGAAAAGCTTATAGAAGTTGCCGATAAAGAAAAAATCATTGACTTAAAACTTTATTATATGTCAGACAAGCCGTATGATAAGCGTTTACTTTTCGAAAACAACATTCGTTTTGTTCAGATTCCTGCAGGTAAAATGCGCACATATTTCTCGGTTAGAAACTTTTTTGATATGTTCGCTACGGCAACTGGCGCATTTTTTGGTTTAATCAGCATGTTTTTTATTTATCCTGACGTGGTTATATCAAAAGGTGGTTATGCCGCTTTTCCAGCAGTTCTTGCTGCAAAGTTATTGAGAATCCCAGTCATAGTTCACGAATCCGATTCATACCCAGGAAGACAAAATGTTTGGACAGCAAAGTTCGCTTGGCATGTCGCTATTTCTTGGCCAGAAGCAATCGAATATTTACCAAAAGAAAAAACAATTCTAACGGGGCAACCAATTCGTAAAGAAATTTTACACGGCGATCCAAATGGCGCGCTCGAATACTTCAAATTGAAATCAGATCTTCCTATTATTCTTGTCATCGGTGGTTCTCAAGGAGCAGAAATCATAAATAATATTATTGTCGACATACTCCCAACTCTTTTATCGAAGTACCAAATTATTCACCAGACTGGGCCTAATAATATCGAAGAAGTATTGGGGCGTTCAAAATTGTTAATGGAAAATAATCCAAATATCGATAGATATGCACCGATACCATACTTAAATAATCTTGCTACTCGTATGGCCGCTGGCTGTGCCAATCTTGTGATTTCGCGCGCCGGATCTGCAATCTTTGAAATCGCATCATGGGGGATTCCTTCTATTATTATTCCGATCACCAATTCAAATGGTGATCACCAAAGGAAAAACGCATACAATTATGCTCGAAACGGTGCGTGTGAAGTCGTAGAAGAAGCAAACCTAACTTCTCATTTATTGGTAGCAGAAATTGATAAAATTTTATCGTCTCCACAAAAAATGGCACAGATGAAGACCAATGCGCTTACTTTCGCTTCGCCTGACGCCGCCGATAAAATCGCAAAATCTGCCATTGATTTAGCACTTACTCATGAAGAAAAAGAAAATTAATAAACATGGATACAAATTCAAACAAAAAAATAGTTACGCGTTTTGCTCCTTCACCGACAGGGTTTATGCATGTGGGGAATTTGAGAACAGCACTTTTTACATATTTGCTTGCAAAAAAGAATGATGGAACATTTATTTTAAGAATTGAAGATACTGATAAAGAAAGAGAGGTATCAGGAGCAACAGAACATATATTAAAAGTACTTAAATGGGTTGGAATAAGCTGGGATGAGGGTCCAGATATCGGAGGCCCAAATGCGCCATATACTCAATCTGAAAGATTAAATATATATAAACAATATGCAGAAAAGTTAATTGAAAAGGGGCTAGCATATCCCGACCCATACACAGAAGAAGAAGTTGAGACATTACGCAAAAAAGCAGAAAGCGAAAAACGACCATTTTTATATCGAGAATACCGACCTGAAACTTTTGGTATTTGGGATGGTAAAAAACCTTTGAGATATAAAGTTCCAGAGGTAAAAGTTTTTCGTTGGCACGATTTGGTGTTTGGTGATTTATCCGCGGGACCAGAAGCATTGGATGATTTCATCTTGATTAAAAGTGATGGTTATCCTACTTACAATTTTTGTCATATTGTTGATGATATAGAAATGGGAATTACTCATGTTGTTCGGGGTCAAGAATATATTTCTTCTATTCCAAAATATCTTTCTTTGTATGAATCCTTAGAGGTAACACCACCGTTTTATATTTGCATGCCTCATATAATGGGAAAGAATGGAATTAAAAAATTAGGTAAAAGAGATGGAGCTAAAGATGTTCTCGATTATGAAAAAGAAGGATATTTACCTGCGGCAATGGTGAATTATTTAGCTTTGCTTGGTTGGCACCCAAGTGATGATAAGGAATTGTTTTCAATGGATGAATTAAAAAAAGTATTTGATGTAAATCGAGTTCAAAAATCAGGAGCGCAGTGGAATGATGAAAAACTTGATTGGATGAATAAAGAATATATCAAACTTCTAGATAAAGAAACTCTTCAAAATAAAATTTTTGAACAATTACCAGAAGAATTAAAAAAAGAAAAGTTGGTACCAATCATCGCTGAACGAATTTCTAAATTTAGTGATATAAAGACAATGCTTGAAAATAAAGAGCTGGACTTTTTCTATAAGAAACCAGAATATCAAAAAGAAAAACTTTTATTTAAAGATACTACTATTGAAAAAACGATTATCAATTTGAGCACAGCATTAGAATCATTCGAAAAATTTGGAAAAGACGATTATACAAAAGAGAAGATTAAGATAGCATTAATGGAGATCGCTGACCACGAAAAAAGTAGAGGGGAAGTGCTACACCCAGTAAGATTTGCATTATCAGGCCTCGATAAATCGCCAGATCCATTCATTTTAGCCGAAATACTTGGCAAAAATGAGACAATTTCACGTTTAAATGAGGCTATTAGATTATTAAAAACGCAATAATGAGGTATAATACAAGATATTAATGAGAAAATTGATATTTTATATTATTTTAATAGCAATTATCGTCGCCTTTTTACCTGGTCAAGTTAAAGCTTTGACGGCAGAACAGGTACGCCAGCAAATCGAAGATACAAACAATCAAATCGACGCTCTTGATAAAGAGATAAAGCAATATCAATCACAAATATCTGAGACGAGTGCTCAATCAAACACGCTCGCAAATTTAATAAAAGAATTAACTCTTACTCGAAATAAGTTAATAGCAGAGAGAACACAAATACAGAAAAAAATTACAGCAACGGGTTTAGTAATCGAAACACTCATAGGCGACATTAGTGACAAAGAAAAATCTATAGCGATTTTAAAACAATCTTTCAGTAAAATGATTAATGATCTTAATCAAAATGACAACACCTCGATTATTGAACGCCTTTTGACGATTGGAAATTTCTCTGACTTCAGTTATGACTATAACAATTTACTTACTCTTAATGAAAAAATTAAAGAGAATATAAAAAATATTTCCGAAGAAAAAGCACAATTACTTACTTCCAAAACAGAAAAGGAAGGCGAAAAACAAAATCTAGATACTCTCAAACAAAATCTAGTTCAAAAAGAGCAAGTAGTAGCGATTACAAAGAAAGAGAAAGATACATTATTTACAGAAACAAAAAACAAAGAAGCCGAGTACAAAAAACTTTTAGCTGAGAAAGAAAAAATTAAAGAATCTTTCGAGAAAGTTCTAGAAGATTACGAATCAAAACTTAAATTTATTCTAAACCCAAAACTTTTACCAAAAGAAGGTTCTGGGGTACTATCTTGGCCACTCGACTATATTTTAGTCACATCTCCATATGGCTCAAGGTGGGGTAAATTCCACTATGGAATGGATTTCAGAGCCTCAGTTGGAACAAATGTCATGTCGATGGCTTCAGGAACGGTCATGGGCACTGGTGATACCGATATCGATTGTAAAAGTGCATCTTTTGGTAAATGGGTGTTCATTAAATATGATAATGGACTTTCGAGTACATATGGGCACTTGTCGGTAATATCTACCAAGAAAGGACAAGTCGTAAAAACCGGTGACATCGTAGCACTTTCTGGAAATACTGGTTCATCAATGGGACCTCATTTACATGTAGCTGTTTACGCATCTGATGGAGTCAAAGTAGATACTGTTCCAAGTAAAAGTTGTAATGGAAAAATATTTACTCAACCGATAGCCGCGCTAACTGCATATCTTGACCCAACATTATATTTACCTAAAATTACGTCGGATATGATTAAAAAATAATTATTGACTTGCGTATAAACATTATTAAGTGTTATAATAATATTATATATGGATAAAGATGAAAGAAAACCAAGATTACATATTCACATTGGGGGGTTAGTAATTATCATAATTATCGTTCTTGTTTTGTTCAAGTTTGATATCAAATCAAAAATTAATTCTCCTCAATTCCAGAAAAATGTCACATATGTTGAAGATCAGGTCAAAGGTTTATGGCAGAAATATATTTCTGGCCCACTAAGATCTAAAACCGGAGATATGTTTATAGATGTTACAAATCAAGGGCTTAAAAAAATTCAAGATAATTTTACAAATAATGTATTCAAAACTCCAACAGAAGACACCGTAAATAAGATAACTAACTAAACTCGGTAATGCCGAGTTTAGTCGTTGCACATTATAAGATATATGTTATACTTATACACGTGTAAAGGCACATGAACCACGTCGAAGTTTCAAGCAAAAACTAATCTAATAAAAATCGTATGACAGGAACAATCAAAACTCTTACAGATAAAGGATTTGGGTTTATAGCTCGTGAAGGCGAAGCTAAAGATCTCTTCTTCCATTCCAAAGAGCTAGTTGGTGTTACTTATGATGAACTAAAAGTAGGCGACGCAGTCACTTTTGAAGTTACTCAAAGTGAAAAAGGCCCAGCTGCTACAAAAGTATCTCTCGCGTAGTCAAAACTAAAAATACTCTCACTGTTATGTGAGAGTATTTTTAGTTTTGACTTATCTTTTTATAAGATGTAACATTAAGGAAACTAAAAAAGGAGGCCAAATGCCAACTAAAATTCAGAGCAAAAACAAACCCTTACCCAAAAATAAAACAAGGAGGAGGGTTAGATTATTTTTCAGAGAAAAACTATCTCCGAGTGTATTTGCGAGAGAGCCAGTCGAATGGACTGGAAAAAAGATTTACGACAAATAAAATTGGCTACCTTATTTAGGTAGCCAATTCTATTTTATGTGCCCGGGGTGGGACTTGAACCCACACGCCATAAATGGCAAGAAATTTTAAGTCTCTCGTGGCTACCAATTACACCACCCGGGCAAATAAAAACTTACAGTTAATATAATTACATAATTTTCAATATTTTACAAATTTTGCTATACTATTTCTATGTCAAAAGAGTATTACACGACCATTGGTCTCGAAATTCATGCCGAGCTTAACACCAAATCAAAGATGTTTTGTGGTTGCAAAAACGATCCAGATGAAGAAAAACCAAATGTAAATATTTGCCCTGTGTGTATGGCACACCCAGGTACTCTCCCTGTGATCAATAAAAAAGCAGTTGAAAATGTTATAAAAGTTGGGCTTGCACTCGGAGCCAACATTGCCGATTTTACAGAATTCGACCGCAAGAATTATTTTTACCCCGATATACCTAAGGCGTATCAGATTTCGCAATATAAATTTCCCATTGTCTCAGGTGGTAATCTAAAAGGTGTAGATATTACTCGCGTGCACCTAGAAGAAGATACTGCGACTTCCAAACACGACAGGGGGGATTATTCTCTTGTAGATTTCAATCGCGCCGGAGTTCCTCTCATGGAACTTGTGACCGAACCTGTAATTCATTCTGCAAAGCAAGCAGGGGAATTTGGTCGTGAACTCCAACTTTTGCTTCGCTATTTAGGAGTGTCTGAAGCAAACATGGAAAAGGGTGAAATGCGAGTAGAGCTTAATATTTCAATTTCAGAAGACCCAAAAGTTTTAGGTACAAAGGTTGAAGTGAAAAATATCAATTCATTCCGCGCCATGGAGCGTGCCGCCCTATATGAGACAAAACGAATGGCCAAACTTCTTGACGAAGGACGTGGTAATGAAATAATTCAAGAGACACGCGGTTGGGATGAGAATAAGCAATCAACATTTTCTCAACGCACGAAAGAAAATGCTAATGATTACCGTTATTTCCCAGATCCAGATTTACCGAAATTATTCTTGAATAAAATATTTGATATCAAAAAGATGCAAAGTGAATTGCCTGAACTTCCAGAGCAAAGAAGAAATCGCTACCGTAATGATTATAGAATAAAAGATGAAGATATTGAAAGTTATATAACAGATAAAGAATTAGGTGATTGGTTTGAAAAAGTAGCCACTGTATTTTTGCAAGGTATTTCCTCGAGTGGTGAAGCGGAGAGAGATGATTCCTTAGCAAAAATACGTACCGCTTCCAACTACATAACTTCTGATTACTTGGGTCTTAAAAAGAATAATATGGAAGTCCGACTTCCAAGTGAAGAAAATTTTGCTGAACTTATAAACATGGTAAATGATAATAAAATTTCTTCAAGAGGAGCAAAAGATATATTGGTTATGATTGTGTTAAACGATGAATCACCAAAGAAAATAGCCGAAGAAAAAGGAATGATTCAGAATCACGACGAAGGAACACTTAAAGAAATCGTCCAAAAAGTTATAGACGCAAATCCAAACGTCGTCGCCACATATAAAAGTGGCAAAGAAAATGCTATAATGTCATTAGTTGGTCAAATTATGAAAGAATCAAAGGGGTCGGCAAACCCACAACTTGTTCAGAAATTATTAAAAGAATTAATAAAATAAATATATGGATAAAAAATTACGGGTTGCGGTGAATGGTTTTGGGAGAATCGGTCGGGCATTTTTGAAAATCGCTTGGGAAAGAGATGATATTGAAATAGTCGCAGTTAATGATTTGGGCTCTATAGAGAGCTTGGCATATTTGCTTCGTCACGACACTGTTTACAGAAACTTGAATCACAAAGTAGAAACAAAAGAAGGAGCTCTTGTTATTGATAGCAAAGAAGTTAAATTCATTTCCGAGAAAGATACAACCAAGTTGCCTTGGAAAGATTTAAATATTGACGTGGTTGTTGAATCGACAGGTCTCTTTACTTCATTTGATAAAGCAAAATTCCACATTGATTGCGGAGCTAAAAAGGTTGTTATATCTGCTCCTTCTAAGGGGGCCGAAAGCACAGTTCACGGCGAAACAATATTGCTCGGCATCAATGAAGAAAAGTTTGGCACTTGTGATATCACTTCAAACGCATCATGTACGACAAATGCTGCGAGCCCACTTATCGCTATTTTGCATGAATCAATCGGCATAGAGAAAGCAATTCTAAACACTGTTCATGGGTACACAGCGACTCAAGCCCTCGTAGACGGCCCAAGCAAGAAAGACCTTCGTGAGGGTCGTGCTGCAGCCCAAAACATCATTCCAAGCTCAACTGGCGCCGCTATCGCCGTTACAGAAGCCTTTCCAGTCTTAAAAGGACTTTTCGATGGTATCTCTATTCGCGTTCCAGTCCCTGCTGGCTCGATTGTAGATATTACTTTCATCGCCAAAAGAGAAACCACCAAAGAAGAAGTAAATGAAATTTTGAAAAAAGCATCGCAAGATGCACGTTGGAACAAATTATTTACTGTCACTACCGATAATCTAGTTTCGTCTGACATTCTCGGTGAATCACACCCATGCATAGCCGACCTTGAAATGACTCGCGTCGTTGGTGGCAACCTCGTCAAAGTTCTCGGCTGGTATGACAATGAGATGGGGTATACAGCGACCCTCGTCGAACATGTAATCAAAACGGGGAGAACAATAATATAAAAATAGTTTTCTAGTAATTAGAAAAAGCTCTGCTAAATATAGCAGGGCTTTTTTTATGGCCTGCTCGTCAATCAAACAGGTCGAATTATTAGAAACTAATTAAAGAGAAATAACATGTTAAAAGAAATTATAACTACTCTCGGAATTAGCAATGTGATCATAACCATCGCACTTTTAGGAATCATATTCTTTCTAGCTGCTAACTGGTTTGTTTACTTCATCGCTAGGTCTTGGAGCAAGGGAATCATGGCAGGTAAAAACTCTTACTAATTTTATGCTCACAAGAGAAAAGTTAGATGGATGGTTCAATGATAGAAACAAAATCAGTTTAAAAATTGATTTAAAAAGCAAAGTTGAATGTGACCATATGTGTTCCGGAAATTGTAGACGAGTTGGTTGCAATTGTGAATGCGGAGAATGGCACAAAGAAAGTGATGTTTGTGAGATGTGCGGAGGTACCGGAGAAGTCAGCTGTGACGAAAGAGACAGGGACGGAAACTGGGAACGAGGTACAGGAACACAAATGTGCGAATGCAGACTTGATAACGAAATAGATATGAGCGGTGCTAGTGAGGGGGATAGATAAAATTATTCGTCGAAAAATAATTAATTAATAGACTTACGCCCATACACAGCACCTCATTTGCTCTGAATAAGAGCTACCACTCGTAAGTCGGTAAAGGGATGAGGTGTGTTGCATGGGGAACTAAATGTATGACAAAAATTATAAAGAAAAAAGAGAAAGGGATCAGTAGACACTGGAAAAACTTTCTAGATAAAGATTACTTAGGTTCTCACAATTTAGAAATTGGAGAAGAACTACTCGTGACAATCGCAAAGTTTGAGGGAGAAGAAGAGGTTAGAAACACAAAAGGAGGAACAAGTGCAAAGCAGGTTGTTTATTTTAAAGAAGAGGTCCCAAAAATGATAATGAACATTACAAACGGCAACACAATTGCATCTTTGTATGGTTCACATCCGGATAAATGGATTGGAAAGCAAATACAGATTTACAGTACACAGGTACCATTCGGTAAAAAACAAGTTGATGCTCTTAGAGTGAGAGATGTGATTCCAAAAATTAACGTCAACGCAGATGCTCACATCACAGTGCTTGAAGCAGCGACAACAATTGATGAACTAAAAGAAGCTTTCAAATCTCTTCCGGTATCAGCACAGAAGAATGCTGATGTAGTCGCAAGAAAGGATGCTCTAAAAATAAAATTAACAACTAACACTCAATAATCATGAAAATAATTAAAGGACTAGAACAAGGGACACAAGAATGGTTAGAATCTCGCAGATGTATGGTAACAGGTACAAAAATGGACAGTGTTATGGGTACACCTCTAGATCAATTAATGCTTATTTGTGAATTAATTGCAGAAGAAGCAACAGAGCAGACAAAAGCTTTCAAATCTACACCAGAAATGGAGAGAGGAACAGCTGAGGAAGTTTTCGCTAGAAAACATTTTGAGCAGTTAACAGACAAGAAAGTGACTCAACTAGGATTCTGTATCTCAGATGAATTCAAGTATCTAGGTATCTCTGGCGATGGATGGATTAAAAACAAAAAAGGAGTTTACGAAGAAGCATTCGAGAACAAATCTCCAGATAGTAAAAATGCTATTTTCTATCAACTCGCAGATAAAATACCTGCACAAGAATTAGGACTTGGAACATGGTCCAAACCTACAAAAACAGAGCCAGAGCCAGTCTTTAAAGAGTCTGCTAAAGCTCCATTCTTAGGCATACCCGCTCAATACAAGTGGCAAGTAGTAACTTACTTCATCGTGAACACAGATCTAAAGACTTTATACTTCTCAGTTTATGATGCTCGTTTCATCGATGACGAAACTAAAATGCACATCATTAAAGTTGAACGCAGTAATCCATTAATGCAGGATGCGATCGCAGAAGCAATAGCAGAATTAATCGTCTTTCGTAAGAAGTGGCTCAAGTATAAAGACGCAGTATTAACAACTAATTTCTAATTATTATTTATGGCTAACGAAAAAATCTTTGCTGATGGTATGCACTTCCAAAAAAGAGATGGTGCTCCTACCTTTGTGGTAGGGCAAGTCTCTTTCAAAGTACCGGAAGTTATACCGTTCTTAAACAAGCATCAGAATAATGCCGGATACGTCAATGTAGACATCAAAATAAGCCAAGGTGGCAAGTATTACATGGAATTAAACACATACAAGCCTACTAATAATGTAGTTAAGCAAGAAGAGAGAAATCAAAGTGAATTAAATAACCTAGATACGATCGAGTATCCGGAGGAACAAATTAACCCAGAGGATATTCCTTTTTAATCTATGGCTAACCAATGGTTTAAATTTTATGGCGGAGAATATTTGTCGGATCCAAAGATCCTGCAACTTACCGCTCAAGAACGTAGCTGTTGGGTTACCCTTTTGTGTCTCGCAAATCAGAGTGAAAATGGAGTGGTTAAGTTTTTATCAGAGAAGCAGTTACTTGCATTATCTGGTATCACAGAGCCACTCCATAACATTCTGGAAAAATTCAAAGATTTAGAGATGATACGGATTTGTAACGGAGTTGTAACGATAAAGAATTGGGAAAAGAGACAGATGTCTGAATCATATTCTAGGGTAAAGAATTTTAGGAAACGCCAGAGTAACGCCAATGATAACGATAGAAGAGAAGAGAAGAGAATAGAAGAGAATAAGAAAGAGATAGAGTTACCTATTTGGATAAATAAAAATGCATGGAATGCATGGGTGCAGTATAGGAAAGAAAAAAAGAAAACACTCACACCAACATCTATCAAATTGCAATTAAAGTTTTTAGAAGAGAATCAGAAAGACCACGCACAGATCATCAAAAATTCAATAACGAACGGATGGACCGGATTATTTGCCTTAAAAGATGAATCAAAAGGCAACAAAAGAACTCCTCCACGATTAACAGAGCCAAATACAAGTAAGGAGGATAATGACAGAAGAAATTTTTTGGATAAACAGTCGAGAGATTTAGCAAGTAACATGAGTGTGAATTAATTTATGACAATGACAATGAATATTCAACAAACATCACTATTTGCCTATATCAACGAAGTAAAGCCAACACTAGGACATAGACAAAAGGTTATATACGAAGCATTTGGAACTAGAGACAATTTTACAAACTCAGAGATGTCCGCTTATCTTAATTGGCCTATCAATACAGTAGTCCCAAGGGTAAATGAATTGCGAAAGGTTGGTCTAGTAAGACAATCGTGCATCAGAACGTGCAAAGTTACAGGTCGAAATGTTATCGCATGGGAAGTAGGAAAGATTGTATGAAAAAGAAGATGAAACATTTTTGCAGGTTATATAAATACATCTGCGTAATGTGTGGAAAGGAAAGACACAAGAGACATTTTGTTCAAGAGGGAGAAATTTGTACAAGTTGCGAGAGATTAAGAGTCAGCGATAATCAACAACAATTATTTAATTAAAACATGACAAGCTATCCTAACAAATCGAAATCAATCCCCACTTACGAATCACAACACTTTAGTGGACTCGTAGTGGTCCATCCGGATACAGGCAAGAATGCTATCCGGATCAATGATGAGAAAGGATACTACTATTTTTTAAGTCAGAAATGCAAAGTTGGAGATACCATATCGGTTTACTACACGAACAAGAAGCCCAAGAGAACAGATTCGCAGAATAGATACCTACATGAATATCTATCGCTTATATCACTCTCATGCGGTCATACAGTCGAAGAGTTAAAGATATGGATTAAAGGGAAGTTTCTATCGAAAGGAATTACAGAAGTATTTGGAGAGAAAGTAAGAAAGGTTAAAGGCACATCGGAGTTAAACATAAGTGAGTTTGCAGAATTGATTGAAAGGATTGAAGAGACAACAGAGATACCGGCACCAGAAACAGATTTATTTAAGATGCCTCATTCAAATCAAGAACACGAGAGACTCAAACGAGAGCAAATATCACATTATTCAAGTTTAAAACCAAGTCGAGCATTAACACATATTCAACACAAAGCAAATGTCAACTGATTCATACAAATTAAAGGGCGACATAGTTTCAAAAATCTACGACAGCATATGCGAGGGTCTCACAGATGTTCAGATAGCAAAGAAGTACAACATAGATCATTCAACTGTTTATTATTACAGGAAAAAAGAATTTAACCTCAGACATAATCTAGGTCCAGTCAGAGAAAAAAAGATTATAAAACCAGTATCTAAAAAAGTGCATCACATCTTTACTCCGACAATGCCTAAGCTTAAGAAAATACACGAGAGCAAGAGAGACCTAGAAGATCATGAACCTAAGCACACAACAAAAACCTATATGGAAATACAGCAAGAAGAAGAGGATAAAAGATTGAGTCGTATATCGCATTGTGATCACGTTCATTGGATACGAAGATGCTCAAGTTGCGGAGTGATACTTGAAAGCGATGCACAGGTCAATGAGCATTATTTTAATAAAGAAAAGCCACACGTTAAAGAGATAATTTTATGACAGAGCAGAGAACAATGAAAAATGTTCCTATGGAGGAAAGAAAAAAGATTCTCCTAGATTTACAAATAATGAAGTCTAGAGATGTGAGGGAAAAATATAACATCACAAACAACACTCTCGGACATATCAGATTCTTTTATGGAAAATCAAACGCAGTTGCAGGAGGATACTTTCATAAAGATTTATTACAAGGTGCAGTGAATCCATTAGTTGAAAAAATAAGAGAGTTAAAACGCAAAGGTAGGAATTCATTAGAAGTAGCGAGAGAGTTGAGAGTCGACCTCGCTACGATAAATAAAAATTGGGTAGATGAAATTCAACATGAAGAAGAAATGCAAATGTGTATTTGAGAATGGAAAGCTTTTGATGAGATGTGCCGAGTGTAGAAAAGAATTTAATAAGCCGAAGTCTTGTCCGACTTGTCATGCTGATTTACCACCTAACCATCCTTTGAGGAAATAAAAAGTCATGAAATTAGAAATAACATTTTACGCCGACACATTCAGACATACTGAAATAGAGATAGACGATATTATTGACAAACAACTTCCACTATGTAGCTGCAATCTTATAAGCATGGGAGATCACTACTGCCAAAGAGGAAAAATGATACAAAACTGGTTGGCAGAAAAAATGCATGAACAATTTTATTATACAGGGAAAATTATGTTAATAACTGGTAAAAAAATAAACATATGACCAACAAAACAAAAAGACAAATGATTGAGGAAACAAATCAATTCTTGCGTGATAGGTCTTGGGATTTTAGAGTCAGCAGCTTATCCGGTGCAATACGAGTAAAGAGAACATTGTCGTTTAAGTTGTGGGCGTTAAGGAAAGCATGGGATGAATTAATGGTCGTGATTATAAACGCATTTAAGAATCTAAAAAAATGACAAGACTAGAAATCATATTTGAGTTAGCAAAGTATTGTCCATCAGTGATCTACCAAAAGATACTCCACTGGCCGACAGAAGAATTGAATCTACTCCTAGAAATATATAAAAACGATTCAAGAAATCTAGAGACATTACTAAATATATTTAAGAGGTTAGATAAGGTCTTTGAAAAAATAGAAAAAGAAACACCAAAAGAGTTTGAACTATTTGAAATATCGTTGGTGCCAGTAGACAAAACAAGTGGCTACAAAATGGACTTATGGAGTTATTTATCAGAATTTTTTGGAGGCACATCTGTATCAATCCCCAAGCACTGCAAACTTTGTGGAATAGAGAGAAAAGGTACTTTTATAACTGGCTATTACTTCGATTGTGAATGGATGCATAACATTGATGAATTAATAAAATCATGCAAGTAATTAATTTCACAGTCTCCGGCAATCAAGAAGATCCAAAAGGAAACCCTCTCGGCTACCACAGGACCACACAGAAAGCGAAATGGGCACCATCACATCAACGATATGAGAAATGGAAAGGCCACGTCATACAAGCATTCAATCGCACCGGATACAGAGATAATAAAAATCTAAATGTAAAACCTATCGCAATATCGAAAGAACATCCGGCCAGAGTAGACATAGACATCGAATACGCAAACGAGATACGGCCAGATAATGACAATGTTCTAAAGGGGGTATTAGATGCATTGTTTGTGAATGATAAATTCGTTATGGCAGGAAGTTTCAAATCATTAATAGCACCCGATAGAGTCGGTCGGGTTAAGGTAAAAGTGACACTTTATTAAGATGGAAGAAATGGAATTGATTAATGCTTATTGTTTCGGATTGATAAAAAGAGCAAAAGAAACAGAAGCACAAAAAATGACAATCACGCAGGAAAATGTGAAGTATCTAGATGAGGAATTAGGAGACTGGAAAATCACAGTTGAAAAAATAAATAATTAATAATAACCGAGGATCATCTCTACCAACCAAACCGATACCACTCCGCAAGGAGAGTTATAAAGTTACCGCTTGATTTGTGCCATTATTTCGACCAATGGCAGGGGGACCAAGCAGAAAGGACATCGGTGATTGGTAAAGGTGATTCTCAAAAAACAAAAACCAATGAATACACATAAACAAAAAATGCTTAATGAGTTAGATGAAGAATTATTCCGTTTGAAGTTTAATATCGCACACGATGCTCCATATGTAACGGAACTTGAATCACTAAAGCAAGTTAAGGTAAAAGAATCAGAAGAAGCCAGAGCAGAGATTGATACGATGAATGCTGTAACTGGTCCTGCAGGTAAGAAGAAAGAACACAGAGATACATTAAAAATAAAATTGTCTGCCTATGGAAAACTTATCAATGCTATCAAAGACTACGATACAACCATCGGTCAACTTAAAGGAAAGATTGAAGTAGCAGAAAACAAAGTTGAAATAACTAAGAAGAAAATAGAATTCTTAACTGCATACGAGGGATAAATAAACGATGGCAAAATACTCAGATGAAAAAAGAATAGAACACAAGGAATTAGTCAAAGACGCTCTGGTCCAAAAACCCAGAGCTTCCTTGCGTGAACTTTCTATACTGATTGATAAAAATGTCGGCCAGAAATTTGACCCTCATTACATTTTAAAAATTGTCTCTGAGGTAAGAGATGAGAGACGAAAGCGATATTCAGATGATCCAGAAGTGCAGGAAAGAATCGCAGAGATGGAGGACAAGATGAGAAGATTGCAAGAAGAGATGTGGAAAATTGTTCTTGATGAATCGGTTTACTTGACTGGTTCAGAAATAGGACATCCAAAGACATCGAACTCATCGAAGATTAAAGCTGCACTCGCTATTATAAAATCTGAAAAAGATTTACTCGAAGCGCAGATGGATGCAGGAGTCTTTGAAAGAAAACTGGGAACGATTGATGTTGATGCAGATGCCGGAGAATATCAACCAATCTTAAATGCAATGTTTAATCTTGGAATGATTAAAGACAATGTGCCGAGCGCGAAATATGTTGAAGCAAAAGAAGTGAAAACAAAACAAATCAATGGACCAACTACTACAAAAAAACAATCCAATACTTCAAAAGGCAGTGATGGAAAGAAACTTCCGTCGAAATCTCGTAAAGGAGGGAGGGCTTAAAGGATTCTGCGCTGCTTATCTTCCACACTATTTCACACTTCCACAGGCAGACTTCCATCCGGAACTAATACATGATCTAGATGATTGGAGCGAAGAGAATCAATATCTTGCTAGAGAGGGATTCAGAGGATCTGCTAAAAGCTCTCTCGCTGTTACTGCTCTCATTCTCTATGCCGCACTTGAAGATAAAACAAAATTTATTATTCCAATCAACGAAACAGATGATGTTGTTAAGCTAACCATTGCCGGACTTCGTGAAGAGCTAGAAAGAAATCAGAATATAAAAAAAGACTATGGCGATTTAATTAAAAAAAATGCATCACGACAAACTGCTTTCAATGAAAAAAATATCGTGCTTCAAAATGGATGTCGTGTTATGGGCCGTTCACGTGGTCAAAAGATTCGTGGATTAAAACATAATCAGCATCGTGTTGGGCTAGTAGTAGCAGACGACATCGAAGAAGCCGAGAGAGTAGCTAAAAAAGAATATCGAGATAAAACAGAGAGATGGCTACGAGGTACTGTCATCCCTGCAATCGAAGAGGGAAAGGGTCGCTTAGTTGTTTTAGGAAATAAACTTCACACTGATGCGATTATGGAAAGATTGAAGAAGATTCCTATTTTTAAATACCGAGAATATCCACTGATTGACCCTATAACGAACGAATGCACATGGAAAGGGAAATACCCTACTCAAGAGAGTTTAGATCGTCAGAGGGCGAAAGTAGGCGAGGCAATGTGGCAAAGAGAGTATCTCCTCAAAGTATTACCACCAGAGGGACAAGATGTAAAAGCAGATTGGATCCAATACTACGATGATATTCCAGTAGAGGCAGAGGTAGGATTACATGGGACTGGTGTTGACCTTGCTATCAGTCAGAAAGAAACAGCAGACTATACGACGATGGTATCCGGTGTCACTGCGATGATTAATGATCTGCCAAAGATTTATATTAAGCCATTCCCAATCAATGCTCATCTTACATTCCACGAAACGATAGAGACGGCCAAGAACATGGCACAACTTAACCCTTTATCAATTTTCTTTGTTGAACAAGTCGCCTATCAGTTAGCAGCAATTCAAGAAATGGAAAGACAGATGATTCCAGTTGTACCAATGCAAGCCGGTGGAGACAAGAGAGCAAGACTTCGTGCAATCGCAATTTACATTCAGAATGGGACAATCCAATTCCCTAGATATGGATGTGAAGATTTAATCACACAACTTCTAGGTTTCGGAATTGAATCACATGATGACCTAGTAGATGCATTCGTTTATTTAATTCTGGGACTGGTCCAGCAGAATATGCAAAACCCAGAGGTTAGAGGACTATTTTAAAATATGCTACCTATCAACCATCTAAGCCCACAGTGGCAAAAATTAATAAGGGAAATTGTAGGAGCTGCACCAAAGCTAGATTTTGCAGACATTGTCATCAAAGTGCAAAATAAACAACCGGCAATTACAGAGTACACAATCAAACGAAAGCCAGAGAATATCGATGCTCTCACAGTGACAGGATTGTTTGATTAATCTGTGGATGGTTTGTGTTGATGGTGGAAAGCAAATATACTTATATTATAAATTTTAATATTACTCGCCTGAGCGAACAACGCAGGGCCATACTTCAATCGAAAGATGAAAAGTGTGGCCCTGTTTTTTTATAAAAATGTCAATCATTGATAAAGCATTAAACGCAATAGGTCTCACTAAAAAAGCAAATGCTGACATACCGTTATCATCCGGAGTCTCACAAAGTGGGTTCGGACTTTTTAATTTATCGGGAACAAAAATATCAGCTGCTAAAGCAATGGGTGCATATAACGCATGGACCTATGCTTGTGTTCGTGCTATTGCAGAAGAACTCGCAAAGACACATTTTAAATTATACAAAGTCAAAAAAGATAAAGATAAAAATATCTATGAAGAAATAAGCGAACATCCAATCCTAGATTTGCTTGATGGAGTCAATCCATATCAAACAGGATATGAACTTAAATATTTAACTGGTAGTCATCTAGAACTAACAGGAAACTCTTATTGGTTACTTGATGGAGTAACTGACGAAAAGAGTCAGCCAAAAGCACTCTACATTTTAAATCCAAAATACATCAAAGTTATACCTGCTCCACTACCAGAATTTATCAAAGGATATTCTTATATTGTTGATGGAGTTGAAAAGACATATAAACCTTACGAGATTCTACATCACAAATACCCAGACCCAAATAATCCTTATGAGGGTATTGGAACTGTTCAAGCAATCGCAGAATGGATTGATGCCGATAATGCAGCAACAACAATGAACGGAAAATATTTCACTAATGGCGCTCGTCTTGGTGGAATCATTACTGCAGAGACTGCAATAACTGACGGACAAATGAAAGTTATGCGTTCATCTTTTGAGAGTTTATACAAAGGAAAAAATAATGCATACCAAGTTGGCATTTTACCAAAGGGAGCAAAGTATGAAGAGACATCCGCTACTCCAAAAGATATGGACTTCTCAACACTTCAACAAGTGATGAGAGATAAAATCCTTGGAGCATTTAGAGTACCCAAAACAATTCTCGGAACTGCCGAGAGTGAAACAAATCGCGCCACAGCTGAGACAGCTAATTATATTTTCTCAGAGCGCACCATTAAACCAAAGCTAGAACAGATCGTGCAGTACCTCAACGAATTCCTTGTACCACGATACGGCGACGATCTCGTTCTAGACTTTGAATCTCCAACACCTGCAGACAGAGTCGCACTTATGGCAGAACTTACCGCAGCACTTGGAACAGGCCAAGCATCAATGAGTGTAAACGAAGCACGCGCACAATTCTTTGACTTACCTCCAATTTCAAACGGAGATGAAGTCATGACATCTTTTAATTCTGTACCACTCGGAGCACCAGAGAAAAAAGAAAATACATCTATCTCGTCAAAGGGAACTACAAAGAGACCATCAGTCCGTTACGCAAAAAATGCAAAGGCAAGAAAATCTATGGCCACAGATATTGCAGAAAGAATCGCAAAAGGAATTGATGATATTCAAACAAAGGAAAAAGAAATCAAAGAAACATCTTTAAATAAAATTAAGTCTTTAACAAAAGAGGATTATAGCGTTATGTATAAAGCCTTTTTTAACCGCGTTACTCCATACGAAAAACTTATTGCAACTGCCGTACGCAAAATGAATAAGGACCAGAAAGAAGAAGTGTTAAAAAATTTAGGAGATAACTCAAAAGCAAATATTAAATCTCCTGTCCTTGATACAGCAAAGTATGTATCCGTCTTAATTGATTTAGTCACTCCAATATTTACAGATTTATTCAGTAAAGAAGCAGACAGTGCAGCAAAGTTTATCGGTACAACATTCACACTTTCAAAACCGGTCCAAGATGCAATCAAAAGAAGTGCCGAGCTTATGTCTCAAAGTTATAACGAAACGACAGTCGCAGACATTACAGCAGTTATATCACAGGCACAACTAGAGGGAGCAAGTCTTGACCAAGTCTCAGACAGAATCTCACAAATTTATGAAGTAGCCGATGGAATGAGAGCTGACAGAGTAGCAAGGACAGAAACATTCAGAGTTGGAAATGATGCCACGAAAGAAGCATGGAAACAGTCAGAAGTAGTTAAAACAATCAAATGGTATACGGCAGAGGATGAAGCAGTTTGTCCTTACTGTGGACCAGAAGATGGAAAAGTTATCGATATTGAAAGCGACTTCTACTCAAAGGGCGACACAGTGGTCGGAAGTGATGGCCAAGAACTCGCAATTGACTATTCAGACGTTGGAGCGCCTCCCTTACATGTTAACTGTCGATGTTACATAAGACCAGAGGATATAAGCACTGATTAAAAATAAAAATAATAAACAAAATCAAATGGAGCAATATAAAAAATTAACCGAAGAGATAGCAGCAAAGATTGCAGAGAGTCTAGCAACTGATGCAATCGCTGATTCAATCAAATCAACGAAAGCCTCAGAAGACACTGGGACTTTCAATGTTGTTATTTCAAACTCAACAAAAGATAGACAAGGGGAAATCGTAGATCAAAACGGATGGGATTTAACAAATTACAAAAACAATCCAGTCGTTCTATGGGCGCACAATTACTCAACCTTACCCGTTGGAGTATGTGACAGCATCGAAGTAATCAATGGTGAACTTACTGCAAAAGGTAGATTCGCTCCTCATGCATTCGCTCAAGATGTTCGCAAATTATATGAAGCAGGAATGTTACCAGCAACATCTGTCGGATTTATCGCAAAAGAGATGGAGGGAAATAAAATTTTAAAAGCAGAACTTCTAGAATTTTCATTCGTACCGGTCCCTGCAAATCCTGCTGTTAGAGACTTAGCAAAAACTCTTAACCTTAATCTTGAAGAAATGATCACCAAAGGAATTTTTACAAAATCAGAAACAGAAGATGAGATAGTAGAAACTCCCGAAGAAAAGAAAGACGAAGAGACAATTGAAATACCAGAAGAAAAAGGAGCCGTTCTAGATGCTCTTGATGAACAGGACCAGAGAGAAGCAAAGTGGGAAAACCTAGACGAAGTATTTGAAATATTTAACGCATTCTTAGATACATACTTAGATGAAAATACTCCTGCCGACCAATTCTCAACATTACTAACTGAGACAGCACAACTGCTCGCAGACTTTGCAAAGAATCCAGTAGACGATGATGTTGCAGGAAAAATGTTGAAAGCAAAATCAAAAATTAAAACTTCTTTATTTGAGAAATTAATGTCTCAGCAAGTAGAGAAATCCGGAAAAGTATTGTCTGCTAAAAACGCAGAAATAATCAAATCAGCAATCGATGGCATGAAAGCCGCGTCCGTAACCTTAGAGGAGCTACTCACTGCTTCCGAGGGTGACGGGGAGAGTAAATCGCAAGAGATACCCTCCGAAAAAGATAATGGGTCGATAAAGGTAGCAGGACAAAACGAAATTGTCGAAGCTTTGAAAATAAGCAACGATAGCCGACAGGTCTTGAAACTTATTGCAACCGTAGTGGGTAAATCATTAGAAAACTTTAATAAGAAAAAATAATTTAAACCAATGAACAAAGAAACTTTAGATCAAATCAAATCAATGCTCGGCGAAACAGTCGAGTCAGTGATGGAAGCAAAACTTGCTGAGGCAGTATCTCCAATGGTAGCTTCACAAGTTAAAAGCATTGTAGACGGCCTTAAAATGGAACGTGCAATGTTCGGTAAAGACAAGACAGGATTATCAGATGAACAAAAATCAATGTTTGTAGACACTGTTAAAGTGGCTGCAAAGATTGGTAAGACAAAGGCTAACGAAGCTTTAATTGAAGAAACAGATAACCGCGGAGGTTACCTTGTTGCTGTTGAAGTAGAAAAGGCAATTCTTAGAATTGCTGCATCAGTTGGTCTTATTCTTTCACAGGCTCAGATGTGGCCTATGGGTACCGATAAAAAAGGTATTCCTAATTACACCGGTGCATTCCTAGAGGGCGAATTCCTAGGAGTAGATGCAGCAGGTGTACCAACAGGATTAACTTTTGGTCAAGCAATTCTTGATACTCAGAAGTGGCAACTTGCATTCATTCTCGGAAACGACTTGATTGCAGATTCCGACATCCAATTAGCAGACTGGTTACTTGCTCTTGCTGCTGAATCAATAGCAAACATGACAGATAAGCAAGGATTTATCGGCTCTGGCGCTCCATTTAACGGAATACTACCACACGCAAGTGCAACAGTAGTAACTCTTGCAACAACAAAGACAAGCTTCGATAAGTTTGATGTTGTCGCAGATGCTGCAACAGTTATTGCAAATCTTGAAGAGTCATTACTCGATGGTGCTGCTTGGTATATGTCTAGAACTGTCTGGGCATCTCTACGTACACAGAAAGATACTGGTGGAAACTTCATCTTGCCACAAGCAGGAGCTGCATCCGCAGGAGTCTTATCTCAAAACCCAACTGGGGGTGGTGTAAAAATCGCAGGAGAAATCGGTGGATTCCCAGTATTCACATCTCGTCACTTACCTGCATTGTCAGCAACTGCAATCTCAACTAAATATATTATTTTTGGAAACATGAAGTGTTTAGCGTTCGGAGATAAAGGCTCAATGACAGTGTCTCAATTTGAGTCCGGTGCATTCGGTGGAAAAGAAATTGCATTGTCTGATCAACGCGCTCTAGTCTACAAGAAACGTTTTGCATTAGTCGTTGCATTACCTGCTGGCTTCGTTGTTGTTAGAACATCAGCGTCTTAATCTTAACTTAGAAATTTTAATTTATGAGTAAAGAATTAAACAAGTACACAGTACTTAAACCAATCGGAGTCTATGGAGAACGCTACGAGAAAGGTGCTGAGGTAAAACTCACATCTGACGAAGCGGAGAACATCGGCGACGAATATGTGAAGCTCTCGAAAGGTGAAACTACTGACGAAGTAGCAACAACTAAGAAAGCAAACAAAAAGGCCTAAGTCTCGGCTCTGCTCCCAAGCAATTGGGAGCAGGAACGGGGACTTATAAAATATCCTCGAAAAATATTATGCCTACACCACAAGAAACAATAGTATCGTATGCACTTACAACAGTGCAGAGAGTAAAAGATAGACTCGTAATAGACAACACAAATTTTGATGTGTTATTTGCTCGTTTAATAAGCTCTGTAACTGATTTTATTGAGAGTCAATGTGACATACATTTTAAAGAAACAGTTTATACCAACGAAGCATACTCCGTTTTAAATCATCAAAAAGAACTCATTTTAAAAAATATACCAGTAAGCGAAGTTACATCATTTCAATATCGAGCAGGGGTCAAATCTAATCCTTGTTGGACCGATTATCAAATTGATTCATGGGAGCTCCTACCGGATGAGGGAATCATCTACGTCCATGGTGGGATGGTTGCGGGGATTAACACAGCACAGGTCACTTATAAAGCCGGATACAAGATTGATTTTGCAAATGCAGGGACATCAACTCATACACTACCAGCCGATCTATCAGAATTATGCGAGAGATTGGTAATCAGAACATTCAAGCGTCGAGATGCAGAGGGAAAAGAATCAGAAGCATTTGATAGGTCGACAATTAAATTCTTAACGGATCTAACCGAAGAGGACAAATCAATAATAAATAAATACTCTAGAGTTACGTTCAGATAAAAAATGATAGAAATTAATGTCGAAATTAAAAACCTAAACACACTTACAGATAGATTTAAAAGGTATCCGGAGATAAGCACACCAATACTTCAAAAGGCAGTTAATGCGGCATCGGTCTATCTAGGAAAGTATTCAGTCAGAGGGGTTGTGCCTTGGAAATCAGGAAATCTAATGCACTCGTTCAGATTAAACATTGGAGACTTGCAAGCAGAATGGACACCGACCGCATATTACGCAATTTTTGTAAACAACGGGACGATAAAACAGAGAGCAAATCCATTTATGCAAAGAGTAAGAGACTTAGCTAAACCGGAAATAGATAAAGTGTTTGAAAATGCTTTGGAGAAGATAACAAAAGAAATAATGCAATAAATATATGTCATTAATTACAAATATAAAAAATCAAATAAAAATAAAACTTGATGCGTTAGTTACAGCACACACACTTGGAGAGGTTCAAGTAGACGATTTTAAAAATGGATTGTTTGATAGAGATTATGGCAAATTCCCAGTCGCAATAGTAACGACTCCATCAGTTGAGGGAAGCTATCTAACAAATTGCCAAAATGAAAGATTATATACATACGAAATAATCGTTATACAGAAAGGTGAAAATGTGACATCACCGACAGAGACAGAAGAGTTAATTGAATCATTACTCGATGCTTTCGATAATGATCCAACCCTTAATGGAAAAGCTGACGGAGGAGTCGAACCGTCATCATCGACGCCACAAGCGGTGTCATCGAGAGACAAAACATATATTGCTTTCTCGATAATATTAAAAGCCAAAGCAGTTAAAGACCTAATATATTAAATATTTATGATAGAAAAATCAACAAATAAATCAATGGGCGATAAAAAAGAACTTAAAACAAAAGAGGAATATCACTTCGCAGGTGGAACAGAATACAAACCAATCACTATCGAAGCAGAGAGCAAGGAAGAAGCAGAAAAAATTTACAAAGAAAAAAGAGAAAAAGTCGCTTAATAAAATTATTAATAATTAAATTTAAAAAAATAACATGAGTAAAGGAATTGGAAGATTAATGAGTGCAGGGATAGCAAAAGAAAGTGTTCGTGGAACTGCAGAAACAGCCGCAACATTTTATATCCCATTTAGTGAAGCAAACTTTATACCTAAAGACGACAAAATAACTGATGAGCAGTCATATGGAGTTATTGAAGATAGTATCGCACAGTCAATCGTAAAAGAATGGTCCGAGATTGAACTAGGTGCACCGTTAACAGATAAAAGTTTTGGTTTGATATTACTCGCAGCTCTTGGATCAGTAAATACAGCATCAAATCCAGATGCAGGTGGTAACGTAAAAGACCATACATTTACAGTTTCTCAGTCATCACAGCATCAATCTTTGACAATGTTCTTGGATGATCCAATTGGTGCAGCAGACTACAAATTCGCTCTTGGAGCATTGAGTAGTCTTGAAATTAGTTATGAACTAGGTAAATACGTGACATATAAGGCAAAGTTTATGGCAAAAAAAGGAGCAAGTGCAACCCTTACTCCATCAACAACAGTCGAAAATCGTTTCTTACCTCAAAACCTTACATTCAAACTTGCTACAAATCTAGCAGGCTTAACAGCTGCAAGTGCAGTCGCTATAAAAAAAGTCAATATCACTATTGAAAAGAATTTGGAATCAGATGATGTCTTGGGTTCAACAACTCCTGCAGACTTCTTAAATAAACAATTCTCAATCAAAGGATCACTTGAAGCGATCTGGCAAAACGAAGCAGACTTTAAAACTGCAGCTTTAGCAGGTACAGCTCAAGCAATGAGAATTGATTTAATAAGTGCAGTAACAATCGGAACAGCTGCACATCCACAGATTACGATAGATCTTGCAAAGATAATATTTAGTGATCACTCTGACCCAATCAAACTAAACAACATCATGACTCAGACATTATCATTTAAGGCTTTATATAGCACAACTGATTCAAAATTAGTAACAATCAAGTTAACTAACCTACAAACTTCATATTAATTTTATGGAAAGACCAACAATAAATTTTTCTCTTCCTTTTACAAAAAAGGAAATCATATGCAAAGAATGGCTAACAGGTAGAGAGTATGAGAATACTCAAGAGCCATTTTATCAAAATTATAAAACTGGCCAAGAAAATAGGATAGATGTAAAAGGACTAACTCACAAGATGTTGGAATCTTACATCGTATCTATCGATGGAAAGACGGAAAATATTGTCGATACGATTATAGATCTACCATTCCCAGATTATGATTTCATCATTCAAAAGATAAACGAGATTAAAAAAAAAGAATTGATATAGATGACATGACGGTTGTGTGCATAAAAATGGGATGGGATTATTTCACTTTTATGGCACAACCTACATGGTTCGTTGACCAAATCATCCTCTACTATCAAAAAGAGTACGAAGAAATTAAAAAAGCAAATAGATAAACATATATCATCATGGCACAAGACCTAGAAATTGTAATAAAAGCAGTCAATCAATCTAAGGCACAGATTGATGAAGTTACGCGTGGTCTTGATGGAGTAAAATCATCAATGGATAAAGTGAAAGCTTCTTCCGAATCTCAAGCAACATCAGTTTTCAAAGGTGCTGCCATGTATGATGTATTAAGGCAATCACTTGATGCAGTTGTCGGATTTTTTAAAGAATCAATAACATCTAGTCTAGAGGCAGACAGAATAATGACTCAAGTTGCAACCAACGTAAAAAACGCTGGATTTTCTTATTCTGAATTAAGTCCAAAAATTGAAGAAGCAAGCAAGAGGGCTAAACAACTAGGATTCGATGATGAAGATTCTGCTCAAAGTCTTTCAAAACTTCTCCTCGTTACTAAAGATTTTAGCCAAGCACAAGCATTAAATAACTTGGCTATGGATCTTGCTCGTAATAAAAATATCGACTTAGATAGTGCGACAAAAATGGTAACACTTGCTACTCAAGGAAATGTTAAAGAACTAAAACTTCTAGGTATAAATTTGAGCGAAAATGCATCAACTGCAGAGAATATGATAAGCATGCAGAATCAACTAGCAGACTCTGCAACAAACTATTCTAATACAACAGGCGGACATCTTAAAACAATGGAAATCGCTTGGGATGATTTAAAGAAAAAAATCGGAAACGAGATGATGCCAGAGATGGAAAAAATGTTTAGTCTTATTCTTGAAAATCAATCAACAATCGAAGCCCTCGCAAATGGTCTTATCTTTTTAGGCAAGAGTGTTGCATATGTAGCAAAAGGATTTGTTGATTTTGGAAAAATATTTGCTACTGGTATAAGCTCGGTCGCAGAAAAAGCAACATCTGACTTAAGTACAGTAACATGGGCATTAAATAAAATAGGTCTAGCAAGTGATGATGCTGTAAAGAAAAATGATGCTCTTGCTCAATCGTGGAAAGATACCACAAAAGAATTAGTGGCTGACACTATGGGAGATAATGAACCTACTCTGGTAAAGGCAACTAAACAATCAACAACCGCCTTGAAAGATTTGAGAGATACATCATCTAAGTCGTTGGCGGCTATAAAAAATGCAGCTGATGATCTTCTTAAACTTAAAGATTCTGTTGCAAGTGCAAAGCAAGGATATAAAGATTTCAATGCCTCAGTAAATGAAACACTTACAGGGTTAGAAGATAGCCATAGGTCAACTATGGAGACTCTAAGTAATGATATAAAAAAGGTCAAAGCCAGTATGCAAGATCTTTCTTCAACATATCAGAAAAGTGTCGCTGATATAAATAATTCGTTTAATAGTGTCAGAGTATCAGATGATAAAAGTATGGCCGAGAAAATAGTGGCCAACGAAGACAAGATAGCAGAACTCCAAAAAGAAAAAGCTGCAGGAGTAACTGCTGACAGATTAGCAATACTTCAAAAAGAGTTAGATGGAAGAATGTTGGCAGAAACACAAAATGCTGATTTCATAGCACAATTTGCAACACAAATTGCAGATGTAAAAAGATTTAATGGTCTTAGTGAATTACAACAAGAGATAGAAAACTATAATCAAAAGAGAGCATTAGCACAGCAAGATTTAAACGAAAAATTATCAAATCTTGCAATAGAATACAACGCAAAACAAAATGCATTAAAACAAGAACTAGCAGACATAAAGCAGAAACAAAAAGATGAGGATGCTATATATGCAGACAGAAAAGTATTTATTTTATCTGAACAAGCAAAGGCATTAGAAGTCAATAAAGCTTTTGCGGCCGCAAATCTAAAAGTAACCGCAGCACAAGTCAAATCAGAGATAGATTATTATAACCAACTTGCATCAGCTATTAAGGCTTCAAGAAGTGGGGGACAAAGTAGTTTTTCAAATATTAAAGACAGTGTTAACTCTATTACAGTATCTATACCAAAGTTAGCATCCGGTGGGATTGTAGATAGACCAACACTAGCAATGATCGGAGAAGCAGGGCCAGAGGCAGTCGTACCACTTGGAAAAGGTGGCGGATTTGGAGGTGTCACTGTGATTATAAATGGAGGAAATTTCTTGTCAGAGGATGTCGCCACTGATATAGGAGACTTAATCTTTAAAAAATTAAAGCTTTCTAATCAATTATGATCCTTACAATTAACGGCGTAGACAAAACAGCTTACGTCAAAACAAATTCCATAAACAAAACAGACAACCTAAATTCACAGGTTGATAATTTAACTTTTCAGATAGATAACTTTGAGTCGACAGTATACAAACCATCTCTTAACGATGAAGTCATCATCACAAATGGAGCAATAAGAATATTCGGAGGGGTCATTGTAAAAATAGATGAAAAAATCAGTGCATCTCGTGTCATTAATTACACAATCACTTGCAATGACTATTCTCAATATCTTAAAAAAAGCTTGGTAACCAAGCGTTTTACTGGTACAACCTTGGTCGCATTGATTCAATACCTTGTCACAAACTACACGACTGGATTCACTTGTGTAAATATAGCCGGAGATATTACAGTCACATCCTTTGCTTTTAATCGATTGAATGTCGCTGACTGTTTACAAAAACTCGCAGATGCAATCTCATATGTTTGGTATGTGGACTATAACAAAGACATTCACTTCTTCCCACAAAATACAGAATCAGCACCATTTAATTTAAGCGACACATCAAACAATTTTATAACTGATTCACTAACAATAAGTGAAGATCTAACACAAATAAGAAATTCAATTCTAGTGCAAGGTGGGAATGCAATTAGTGCAGCACCAATCACAGAATATATCATCACTGATGGACTAAACAAATCATATCCTCTTGTGAATAAATTTTCTGATATACCTACAATTATTTTGAATGGAGTCACTCAGGTAGTGGGAGCAGAAAACGTCGAACAAGATTCCGGTCACGATGTGATGTGGAACTATACATCAAAATCAATCCGTTTTATTTCATTACCTGCAGGGAGTCTCCAAGTTTCAATTGCAGGATTATATGAATATCCAATTTTGGTCAATATTAAAAATCCTTTATCTGTCGGACAATTTGGTAAATATGAATTTGCTATCACTGACAAATCAATAACATCTTCAAATGAGGCCATCGAAAGAGCAAAAGCAGAACTCAAATCATACCAAAATCAGATATATGACGGCTCATTCAGAACATACACAGATGGACTCCGTTCGGGGATGGTTATAAATATTAACTCTACAAAAAGAAATAGAAATATAAATGTTTTGATCCAAGCTGTTACTACAACAATGAGAGATCCAACCGGAACAAAGTTTGAATACGCAATAAAATACGCAACATTAAAATCAATAGGAATCATTCAATACTTGCAGGACCAATTAAGAGATAGAGAAATAATCGCAGATGCAAGTCAGTCACTACTCAACTACATCGAACTTCCATCAGATAGTCTCAGTGTAAGCGATAACATGGCCACACCAACAAAAACGAGTGGACCATACAAATGGTCAAATGACGCAGGGTCGACAGTGAACAAATTAAAGTGGGGGTTGGGAACATGGGCATAAAAAATATGAATAAACAAATTAAAAAAGAAATAGGGAGAGACACGATGGACTTAAAAGGAGTCCTTACAATTACCAAGTTTAAAGATGGCAAAAAGATAAGTGAAGAAAGTCATCATAATTTAGTGATGAGTGGAGCCACCGGATACGGTAAAAATGTGATTCTTAGAAAACTATCAAATGATAATACTTATTCTCAATACATTACGACAATGTCACTTGGAGATGGAACAGCAGCACCAACTGAGGCAGATACTGCACTTGGAAATTCACTTGTTGCAAATATCCCAATCACTACATGGCAAATATCCGGTAATTCTTTAGTTATGAGTATATTCTGTGCCAGTGCAAATTTAGCCAATGGAACTTATAAAGAAGCGGGATTCTTTACAAGTGATTCAAGAATTTTCTCGCACATTCTCTTTACTGGTAACTATGTCAAGGCTACTGGGGAGGATACATTATTCACTTATACCTTAAATATTTAATATGATACAACAAGGACAAGATGCAAAGGCATCGGACTTCATAAATAAAACAACAAAAGATGCAACACCTACAAATAATGTGGGCAAGGTTCCATTACTTGAGAGTAATGGTTTACTTGATGGAGATTTTTTACCAAACAAAGTAATAAAAAAAGTTTATTCTTTTTCATCAGTTGGAGATTCAACAACATCAATCGATGTGACTGTTCCAGTCGCAGGAACTACTCGTTACACATGGAATGGAACTGGAACAAACCCAAACATCAATGCTTCTACATTCCCAGTTGGAGCGCAAGTTTCTATATACACACCAAACTTCGCAAACCTCGGTGATAATTTTGTCGGAGTTGTGACAGCAAGTGGAGCAAACTATTTTGAAGTAGCAAACGGAAGTGGAGTTGCAGAAGCAACAAATACTCTTTCGGACGGATATTTGAAAGTCAATAAAAACGTAATTTGGACTAAAACAGCCGGATTGAAGGCTTGTATTGTAAAACTAGTAGGAGGTGGAGCAGGTGGAGCTAGATCAAATACTACCTCAAAAGCGTTTGGCGGAGGTGGAGGGTCATATGCTGAAAAAACATTTTTAGCGTCAGATTTAAATGCAACTGAAACGATTTCTGTTGGTGCTGGAGGGAAAAGAGGTAACTATTCACCAGTAAGTGATGCAGGTGCTGGTGCAACAAGTACATTCAAAAGTATATCGGCTGGAGGTGGTAATTTTGTTGTATATTCGTCGGGTGTACCGGGAACTGGAGGGGTTGCAACTGGTGGAGATATAAATATAAATGGCGGTACGTCTTTTCCTGCTAAAGGAACCTCAACTGCAGGTGGAAACTCTTTATTTGGCTTCGGTGCACAAAGTAGGTCAGAAAATGCCGGAAATTATGGAGGGGGTGGAGCAGGTAGTGATAATGCTTCAACTGGTGACCAAGGATCACACGGAGGAGATGGAGTAATTATTATTGAAGAATTTTATTAAAAAACCAATTAATTATGGAGAATCAACAACAAAAAGATCATGACCTACTAATTAAAATAAGCACAGTGCTTGATGGGTTAGTAAATGATGTCAAAGATATTAAAACCAACACAGTTGGACGTATTGAGGATCTAGAAGTTTCAAGGGCCACAAAAGATGAATTAAAAAATGTTAGTGACAAAGTTGAAAATATAGAAAAAAAACAAGTTTCAAACGACACATATCTTAAACTTGCTGTCGCTCTTGGAGCATTAATTTTGAGTGTCTTAGTCTGGCACTTAACAGGTTACAAAATATAAAAAATGTATGGATACACAATATAAATTAGGAGCAAAAAAAGACCATGACGATTTGAGAAATATTCCTCTTGTTGCGGTACAAGCACCACTTCCAAAAGGATCTATCCCATCGAAGTATATGACCGATGTTTCAATGATTCCGATACTCAATCAGAATCAAATCGGTGCATGTGTCGGACACGCAAAAGCAACTGTTCTATGTTATTTAAACTGGAAAGAGACAGGAAACATCATTTATCTTTCTCCTCGATTCTTGTATGCACTCGCAAAGGCTATCGACAATAATCCAAACGAGGGAACATATCCGGCTATTGTGGCCAAGATTGCAAAAGATATGGGATGTCCTACAACAAAGACAGTACCAAATGATACGCTTTTATCTCACAAGGACTACATAAATATCACAGTCACAGATGCAATCAAAGAGGATGCATACCCATTCAGGACTGGAGGATACGCAACTGTGAATGGAGGGATAGCAGACGCTCTTAAAAATGCCATTGTGCAAAATGGTGTTATTGATGTGACTATCTCAGTTGGAAATTATACAAGTCCAATGAGAAAAGGTACTGATGGACTTCATAGAATCGTCCTTTATGGTTTTGATGGAGATACTTTTTACTTCATCAATAGTTGGGGAGAATCTTGGGGAGATAAAGGAAAAGGATATTTTTATTTCAAGCAGCAAGAAGTAACAGATGCACTTGCAACAGTAGATATTCCAAACGAAATATTAAAAAAAGTGCAATCACTTCCTACTGCTGTGCTCACTCGCCAACCATCTACAAAGACAGAGACACTGGGTGAAATGGTGGCCACATACAACGGACTATCAAAGACATTTAAAACACTCGAAAGACCAGACTTAGGAAACAAGCCAAACATCTCATGTATTCCAAAAGGAAAATATGTCTGCAAGAGAATCTTCTCATTAAAGTTTTTGGGCTATGTCTATCAATTACAGAACGTCACTGGACGCTCTGGCATTTATATTCATGCCGGTAACTATTACAGAGATGTACAAGGATGCATCATCTTGGGTAGTGCTTTCTCTGACATCGATAGAGACGGAAACTTGGATGTGATCAATTCAAAGATCTCATGCAAAGCGTTGTTTGATTTTTTCAACAATCAATCATTCACGCTCATTATTAAATAGGTTCGATTATCAATTTAATACATATAAAAATATATGAACATCATAAGTAAATCAGCAAGTAAGTTTGTTTTTGTAACAATGACACTAGCATTAATTGCAGCATTGTTCACAGGTAAAATTTCTGGGGAGCAGTTCATGTCACTAGCAACAATGACATTCGCTTTCTATTTTGGGACTCGTGCCAAGAGTGATACACAAGACACGACAACTACGGTGGCGAAGTAAGCCAACATTTTTGTGGTTTCAAAAACCACGCACCATGAAAAAAATATATATAGCAGTCAGCACTTTGTTCATCACAGGAATGATCATCGCATTCTCGGTCCCATCAGTTACTAAAGTTGAAATACCATACGACGATAGAGCAGATAGGATTGATTCTTATTTCAAGAGTAAGGGAATGCCACTCGCAGGATACGGTCATGAATTTGTAGAACAAGCGGACAAGAACGGAATTGATTGGAGACTATTACCGGCAATATCAATCAAGGAGCAATCCGGTGGTCTACGCAAACCATATAACTGTCCTAACAAGACAATTAATTATAACTGGTTTGGATGGGCAAGTGCACGAATATGTTTTCATTCGATAGATGAGGCAATTAAAACAGTCTCGGAAAATCTCGGGGGAAACAATCCAAGAACGCAATCATATTATAAAGGTGACACAAGAGAGAAATTGCATTCATACAATGGGACAGTAGATCCAAAGTATCCAAGTGCAGTGATTGAAATTATGGAGAAGTTTTGAAAGCAGGTCCGCGGAAATTACGCGGACCAATATCGCGGGTTAGTGTAATGGTCGCACGTTTGGCTCATGCCCAAACGGACTCGGTTCGATTCCGAGGCCCGCAACAAGTAATGTTCTTTAAAAGAAAGGAGACCAATATGGCAAGGAATGATCCGGAACAAGTCACACGCCATCACATCATCCCATCATCTAGGATACAAGGAAAACCTATAACTGGGATCTGCAAAGTTAAGCGATGGCTGCATGAACTGTATCACAATCTTTTTGGTAATATGACACCGTACGAAATAGGCCAGTGGCTCAATGAGACATTTTGGAACTGTGAGTATGAGATCACTATTAGAAGAAAGAGAAATTTTTAAAAGGGGACTTCGGTCTCCTTTTTCTTATGCACTAGACAAAATAACAATATTGCTTTATAATTTCGCTATTAATATATTCAACTAATATTTCAATTTATGAGTGAACAAACAATCAAAAAAGAAAGTGGTCTCACATTCAAGAAAGGTTTTTTAAATAGTTTCAGAGGCAGTCTTGTTTTAACATCATCAGAATTATATTTTGAATCAAAAGATAAGAAAGTTTTCAGTGTTTTAATCAGTGACATTGAAAATTCTAGAGCTAAAAAGGGAATCGGAAATGGCCTTGATTATTTAGTTATTGAATACAAAGAGGATGGCAAGTCAAAGAAAACAGAATTCGAGCACATGGCTTTTGTCAGTGGTCTTGCTATGGGTAATATGTCACAACTCCGAGAGACTTATTTTAAGTCGTGGGAAACAATCATCGAAGAAACACGCATGGGCAAAAACAAAAAAGCTAGTGGATTGGATGATATAGAAAAACTCGCAGATCTAAAAGCCAAAGGTCACATTACAGAGGCAGAATACGAAGCAAAGAAAAAACAAATTTTAGGATTATAATTTATCATTAATAATTACATATATGAATGAAAATATAAAAATAAAAAAGTGTCCTCATTGTATAAAAGAAGTAGATGTTGAAGCCAGTCGTTGTCCTCATTGTCAGGGTAAAATCTTTGTATGGACTAGGGGAAGAAAAATTCTAGCAGGATTTATTATCTTTACAGTCTTTATTTTGGTTATTTCTGGTAGCTCAAACAGCAACAAAACACCTACAACATCATCGAATACAACATCAAATACGGTCACAGCGACAGGTCCACAACTTGAACTGCTTAGCTACAACTGCGACAAAGAATATGGATATTTTACAATTAGCGGACAGGTTAAAAATATAAGTGGTAATTCTTTGAAGAATGTGACGGCCGTTGGATCTACTTATGCCAAAGACAAAACATTTATAAATTCAGAATCTACTTTGATTGAATACAACCCAATTCTTCCAAATCAAACATCTCCGTTTAAAGTAATGATGACAGAGAATCCACAAATGAGTAAGTGTAATGTTGATTTTAAGTATTTGATTGGTGGAAGTATAGAATTTAAAGATAGTAGCAACGTAGTTACTAAAAAATAACAACCACCGAAGAGATTAAGGCACATTTTTACAAATGTGCTTTTTCTTTACCTGTTCATAACTTTTATTGACATATTGTCAAGTTAGTTGTATAACTCCCTTGTGAGTCATTAACAACAACTTAATTAAAGCCATTGTTCCGAAAGGAATCGTCTGTGAAAACAGATTGATGCTACCAATGTCTTGTGAAAGTATTTATATAATCCTTTTTTGGATGTATACTATAACTATCTCTGTCAAGTACAGAGTAGCAATTCCGCAAGGAGTTACGCACAAGTCCATCGAGTAGCATCGATGGATTTCGTGTTTATGAAATTTGACGATGCAATAGAAAAGTTTACGAATTGGAGACAATTCAAAGTGTGCGGAGAAACGGTAAAAAGGTACGACAAAGTGCTACGCATTTTTTGTTTGTATCTACATAATCCGGATATAGAAAAAATAACGGTCGACCAAGTATTAAAATATCTAGGAGAGATGCAAACACTTGGATGGAAAAAGAATGGATTAAATATTGTTTGTATTGGGTTGAGAAAATTCTTTGAGTTTTATGAGATGCAAGGCTATAAAGTTATCAAAGCTGAATTAGTCCCAATACTTAAAAAAGAATTTAAACTTCCGAGAATTGCGACGGAGGATGGATATGATGCTCTGCTTGAACAATTTCCTGCAGACTCAAACGATCCGCACCACATCCGCAATCGTGCCATCGCTATGCTCTTGTGGGATACAGGAGCCAGAAATGGAGAGATATTATCGCTCGATGTCGATGATCTAAACTTAGAAGAAAGGAAAGCAATAATCAAAACAGAGAAGTCGCGAGGACGTAGACCAATTCGCGAAATATTCTGGCAAGAAAAAACAAACAAGGCTCTCAAAAATTGGATTGAGAAAAGAAAATATTTGATGAACATTATGAAGTTTCAAGACCAGAACGCTCTATTTATTTCAATTGCAACGTGTAATAAAAGTGTAAGGGGTGGAAGATTAAAAGTTTGTGGACTAGCAGAGATTTTGAGGACTGCATCGAATAGGGCAGGGATTCCAACTTTGAATGCTCACTCAATGAGACATTTTATGGGAAGAAGTATTATTGAACAGGGAGGCTCAAACTCCGATGTTTCAAATATTCTTGGTCACTCATCCATGGACTCATCATGGATATATACGATGATGGCCGGACCGCAATTGCAAAAACGATGGTCACATTTTAAAGAGGTAGCCGTCAAAGCTGTCACCGTAAAAACAGGGCGGTTCGGGAAGATGAGAATATAGTCGTTGATAAATTGACTTTATCGTTTACATATGTAAACATAGATATATGACTAAAAGAGAACAATTAGAGGAGAAAGTTAAAGAAATGACCAAAACACATGGCCGTAATGACTATAAAATTATTGAATGTTTAGCATGTGGAAATGAATTTGTTGGTGGTACTACTGGCAAAAGATGTGATGACTGTAGTTTAGAAAACTCAAAAAAGAGAATGACCGGATTAAGTAAGTCAAAAATTGCAATCAAAAATAATGCTGTTGAAAGGAAGTGTTTCTTTTGCTCAAAAACAGAAAATACTCAAATACACCACATAGATAAAGATAAATTGAATAATGACATAAGCAATTTATTAATATTATGTAAAGGGTGTCATCTAAAATTACATGGCAAAATATACAATCCTCTTTTAAAGAGAGTATTTGCAATTCTCACAGAAGAGAGATTTTCTTATGAAGAGATTGGGGAGATGTTCGGGACTACTAGACAAAACGTCTATAAGTTGTTAAAAACCAAGTAGTTTACATTTGTAAAGTTATCCACAGGTTAAGGGGTTTACGTTTGTAATAGTAGAGTGTATAATGTTTAGAGTAGTTTGAAAGATGAATAAAAATATTTTGCTTGTCAGTAGAGAGTGTGAAAATATTCGCAACTTCTACCGACGAGCAAAGGCAGAGCAAGTTTTTATAAAAAAATATCCTTGCATGGTATCGTAACGAAATGGGGTATACCTACACGCTCGTAGATCATGTAGTAAAAACAGGGAATAGTATAAAATAAAAAACATGAAAATATACATAGGTTCAGACCACGCTGGTTACGAATTAAAAGAAAAACTAAAGATATTTTTAAAAGAATCTGGTCACGAAGTGACAGATAAGGGTGCTTTCAAATTAGATAGTGATGATGATTTCCCAGATTTTATTATTCCAGTTGCAGAAGCTGTCGCCGAAGGTCCTGAGCTAGAAGAGCGAAGGGGAATTATTCTCGGTGGAAGTGGTGAAGGAGAAGCAATGTCTGCTAATAGAATTGATGGTGTAAGGGCTACAGAATACTACGGAGGTGATCCAGAAATAATAAAAGTCTCACGAGAACACAACGATGCCAATATTTTATCGCTCGGCGCACGTTTTGTAACTGAAGAAGAAGCCGAAGAAGCTGTTCGATTGTTCCTCGAAACAAAATTTTCTGGCGATGAACGACACATTAGAAGACTAAAGAAGCTAGAAGCTGAATAATATGACAGAAATAACTCCAGCAGTGCTTGTTGAAAATTTTAGTGAATTGAATGAGAAATTGGCCAAATTTGTAAACATTACAAAAATGATTCAGATCGATATTTGTGATGGTAAATTTGTTCCATCTACTTCTTGGCCTTTCGACGAGCTCAGGGCAGGCCAAGATAAGCACGCAGTGGGTAGTAATTTGAAAAAGATTCTCGATGAAGAGGAAGGAATGCCGTTTTGGAATAGTATAGATTTTGAGTTTGATTTGATGGTTTTAAATGCCCACAAACAATTTGAATTTTTTTCAAAGCTTGGAGCCAAAAGTTTAGTATTTCATGTTGAAGCAGAAGATGAATATAGTTTCAAAGAATTTTTGGAGTCACTCGACCCATATTGGCGAGACAATATTAAAATAGGCGTTGCTATCAATACTACAACAGACATCACAAAGTTAGAACCTTTAATAAATTGTGTGGATTTTGTACAGTGCATGGGAATAGAAAAAGTTGGATTTCAAGGAGAAGCATTTGATGAAAGAGTTTTAAAACAGATTAAAGATTTAAGATTAAAGTATACAGAATTAAGTATAAGTGTTGATGGTGCAGTCAATGAAGAAACCGCACCTCTTCTTTTAGAAGCTGGAGCAAATCGCCTTGTTATCGGTTCTGCTATTCTAAATAGCTATGATATGAGAGAAACTATCCGCGAATTTGAAAGATTATAATTTTATCGATGGTTTTTGTGTTTAATATTTGCTAAAATATAAAATATGGAAATGCTAAGTGACAAAAAAGTTAAAGAGTTAAAAATAAAAGCGAAAAATATTCGCGCTAGTATCATCGAAATGCTCGCCGAAGCTGGTAGTGGGCACACAGCCGGCGCGCTCGGGATGGCAGATATTTTCGCCTTACTTTATTTTCATACATTAAAACACGACCCCAAAAATCCACTGATGGAAAGTAGAGATAGATTGGTATTGTCGAATGGTCATATTTGCCCTGTCTTGTATGCAACCATGGCCGAAGCTGGATATTTTCCTAAAGAAGAATTACTCACTTTACGTAAATTTGGGTCACGATTGCAAGGCCACCCACACCGTGAATATATGCCGTGGCTCGAGACATCATCTGGTCCACTTGGTTCAGGACTTTCACAAGCTGTCGGTATGGCAATTTCAGAAAAAATTTACGGCGGAATAAAAAATATATATGCAATTCTTTCAGATGGCGAACACGACGAAGGTAATACTTGGGAAGCGATAATGCTTGCAGGTAAAGAGAAACTCGCAAATCTAATTGTGATAGTAGATCGAAATCATATTCAAATAAGTGGCAATACCGAGCGCATTATGCCACTCGGTGATTTGAAACAAAAATACAAAGATTTCGGGTGGAACATTTTTGAAGTTGATGGTCATGATTTCTGGCAAGTAAACAATGCTATTTTTCTTGCAAACAGAAACAAAGTTTCTCCATCAGTCATCATAGCAAATACTATTCCTGGCAAAGGTGTCAAAGAATGGGAACAAGATTATCATTGGCATGGCAAAGCACCAACCAAAGAAGAAGCCGAATCTGCATTAGAAAAACTAGAACCTAGCCACTAGCTACTAGAACCTAATTATTATGCTAAATCAAAAATTAAAATTAAATACAAAAGTGTTCAATAGAGATGTTGAGAAAGTATCTACTCGCCAAGGTTTTGGTGAAGGTCTTCTCCAGATTGGAGTTTCGAATGAAAATGTTGTTGCACTATCGGCTGACCTCAAAGAATCGACAAAAGTAGATCTTTTTGCTGAGAAATTTCCCGATAGATACATCGAGCTAGGAGTAGCTGAACAAAATCTCGCAAGCGTTGCAAGTGGAATCGCTTCCATGGGTAAAATTCCATTTATCGCTTCATATGGCATATTTAATCCGGGCCGTAATTGGGAACAAATTCGCACCACGATATGTTACAACAATCAACCCGTAAAAATTATCGGCTCACACACTGGGCTCTCAGTAGGCCAAGACGGGGGGTCACACCAAATGCTTGAAGATATTGCACTCACACGATCGATACCAAACATGGTTGTTATCTCACCATGCGACTCTATCGAGGCTAAAAAGGCGACAATCGCATGTGCAAAAACAAAAGACCCTACATATATACGACTCGCAAGAAATAATACTCCGATAATTACAACCGCAGATACTCCATTCGAAATAGGAAAAGCCGGACTAGTTTTTGTTCCTGAAATCGGGCTGGCTCACGTTGGGATAATCGCGACAGGGACGATTTTATATAAAGCTATAATGGCTGCACATGAACTTGAAAAGAAAGGGATCAAAGTAAAAGTTTTAAATTTATCTACAATAAAACCACTAGATACTGAAGCGATAATTTCACTTGCAAGAGAAACTCGCGCCATTGTGACCGCAGAAGATCACCAGATTGCCGGAGGTATGGGTAGTGCAGTTTCGGAATGTATTGCACAAGAATATCCGATCCCGATTGAATTTGTTGGAGTAGATGATGAATTTGGCCAATCAGGCATACCAGAAGAACTCGAAAAACACTACGGAATCGACACAGAGAGTATCATAAAAAGAGTAGAGAAAGTATTAAAAAGAAAAACCGCTAAATAGTAGCGGTTTTTCTTAATTACTCTGTCTTTGTAGTTTTTTTTCTTTAAGTAATTTCATTTTATAATTTTCTAATGCTCCTATCTTATCAAAACCAGCAATAATTAAATCTTTATCTTTTTCTATATCTAACAATTTAATCTTTTTTTCTATTTCTTCTATATTTTTTTCAATATTATCTAATTGTTCATCGAAGTTTTCTAATTTTTTAATAAAGTCCATATAACTATCGAGCTTTTCTTTAAAAGCCTTTTCATCTATCTTCTTCGCTGCTTCCTCATTATTATTTATATTTAGATTTTCAAAAGAGTTGTTCATTTTTGGGATAATAATTTATTGGATTTAAGATCGGTTCTGATTAAATTATTTTAACAGGTTTGTAATCTTCGGCCTTATCTTCTAAATATTTTTCAATTTGTTCTTTGGTCATAAGCCCTTTGTGTGGCCCAATGTGCATCATTACCGAGGCAGCATTTGCTGTACCATACAACAATGCATCTTTAATATCTTTATCTTCTGACAGAGCAAACAAAAAGGCAGACGAGAATGCGTCACCAGCGCCAGTACTTTCGAGTGGAGTAATTGAAAATGATTTCATGAATAGCATTTCATTACCATCATAAGAATACGCGCCATCGACACCGTCGGTAATGACGACAATCTTTGGCCCAAGTTCATGTATGCGTGTCAATAATTTTTTAAAATCATTTTCGTTAGTTTTTAATATCTTTTGTGCTTCATCATGATTGCAGAAGAATACATCTGTTCTTTCATATATTTCTTTGAGAGATTCTGCCCCAAGTTTAATTTGAAAAGTCCCAGGCTGAAATGCAAGTTTAACTTTTGTTTGTCTTTTAAGATAATTCACTATCTCATCATGAAAGTGCATTGAATCCTCTCCAAGTGAACTGAGATAGACCCAAGAAGGGGAATTATATTCTTCAGATTCTTTTGTTTTCGTCCATTCGTAGTTATATTTCTCGTGTTTGACTAAGATAGTACGTTCATCATTATACCAAAGTACATAATGATAGTTGGTCGGAATACCTTTTTCAGTTTTTATAAATGTAGTATCAACATTTTCCTTTTTTAGAACTTCTAGACAATTGATTCCATTTTGATCATCACCAAGATTAGCCATGAGAGCACTACGTAACCCGAGACGGCCGGCAGAAACTGCAACATTCGAGCTATTGCCAACTGCGTAACAAATATCGGCAGATTCATAAGGAATTTTCCCGCCAAAACTCAAACATAATTTGCAATGCCCATTTTGTGGGTCACATGTCTCCTCTGCATCTTTAATCTTGATAAATACATCAATTGCAATGTCTCCAATAGCCAAAATATCTAAGTTCTTCATGTTAGTATTGTATCATATTTGTGATACAATACTAACATGAAGAAAACTTTAAGAGCATATATAAATGAAGCAGGCGTCAATGGCACTGCAATAGGGCATTTTAATATTTCAAATATAGAAGCACTGCATGGCATCTATAATGCTGCTAAAAAACTCAAGCTTCCTATCATTATCGGCGTGTCAGAAGGAGAAGAAGAATTTATTGGTAGAGATGAAGTAGTCACTCTTGTGAAAATGATTCGTGAAAGAGACAATTACCCGATATTCTTAAATGCAGACCATCATTATACATTTGAGTCTGTCAAAGCGGCGCTCGATGCTGGTTATGATGCTGCAATTCTCGACGCTGTTAAATTGCCACTCGAAGAAAATATTATTTTGACTAAAAAATGTGTCGACTACGCTCGTGAACTTGGCAAAAAAGAAGAAAGAGATATTCTAATCGAAGCCGAACTCGGGTTCATCGGCCAATCTTCAAAACTTCTTGAGAAAATCCCCGAAGGTGTTTCAGAAAAGACAATGACGATGCCCGATGATGCCAAAGCTTTTGTCGAAGCAACTGGTATAGATTTGCTCGCTCCATCGGTAGGGAATATACACGGCATGATAAAAGGTGGTAACCCAAGAATAGATATAAAGAAAGTCGAAGATATTCGCACTTCTTGTGGTGTCCCACTTGTACTTCATGGTGGTTCTGGTATCGCCGATGAAGATTTTACTAATGCTATTAAAGCTGGTATTTCGATTGTACATATCAATACCGAAATTCGTGTCGCATACAGAGAAGCACTAGAAAATTATTTGAAAGAAAATCCAACCGAAGTTGCACCATATAAAATCCTTCAACCTGCTGTCGACGCAATCGAAAAAGTTGTAGAAGCTCGCTTGAAACTATTTAATAATATATAAAAAACACCCGTCTATTTAGGACGGGGTTTTAATGGTAGCATATCAAAAATTTCTTTTCTGTTTTCGAGAAATGATTGACGTATTTTTTCTGTCTCATCTACTTCCTCAAGAGCAGACTTCAATTCTTTTATTAGAATATCTGTCATACTTAAATCAACAGACATAATTCTTGTTATAAACTTCTCCTGAATTTCATCCAACTCATTTTGAATGATAGATTTTCTAGACAGAATATTACCCCTAAAAAGAACTATTTTTTTCATTTTGTTCCTATATTAATTTACCAGTATTCTATCATATTTTAACCTAAAAGTCAAGGGTTTTATGTCCAAATTGGGCTTGCAAATATGGCGTTTTAATGTTATTATCGACCCCATGAATACATTAACCGCAACAAAGCGAAGTAAGGCAGACAAGCTAGCCGTCATACGATCTAACGGTATGATCCCAGCTGTCGTCTATGGCGTTCGTGTGGAAAACACTATGATTTCCGTACCCGCTACATCCTTCGAAAAAATATTAAAAGTAGCCGGTGAATCAAGTACAATTGTTTTAGAAATTGCAGGTGATACTACAGCTAAAACCATGCCTGCGCATGCAGGTGCACCTCAAAAAGTCGACGTTCTTATTCACGATATGCAAGTTGATCCAGTCAAAGGATTCCCAATCCACGTTGACTTCCTTGCTATCGATATGAATAAACCAGTCGAAGTTAACATTCCAATCGAATTCGTTGGAGTCGCACCAGCTGAAAAAGACAGTCTTGGTAACTTGGTAAAAGTCCTTCACGAAATTGAAATCGAAGCTCTTCCAAAAGATTTGCCTCACAATGTAACTGTTGACGTTTCAGTACTTCTAAAACTTGATGATCAAATCCACGTTAAAGACATAACTCTTCCAAAAGGCGTTACAATGAAAACTCATGCCGATGAAGTGGTTGCCTTGATCGCAGCTATCAAAGAAGAAGTTGTAGAAGAAGCACCAGTTGATCTCTCTGCAATCGAAGTTGAGAAGAAGGGCAAGAAAGAGGAAGAAGGCGCAGATGAGAAAGCCACACCAGCTGAAAAAGCCTAATATTATCGTTATAAATCAAATAAATGGCTCGCCGACTTTGTCG